>CAURRL010000094.1:0-5547 GCA_963526895.1 uncultured Campylobacter sp.
CGCTCGACGAAAATCAGCTCGTCTTCAAAAATCATTTTAAGCTCCTTTTTGATAGCGATTTTAGCCAAATTTGAATTTTAATCTTTTTAAATTTATACTTCAGGCATCTTGGCTTCGGCGTTTTACGGCGGTCAATTTATAAAATTTGAAAGGAAATTTGAGCTTATGAGACGTTTTATTTTGCTTGCGTTTTTTGCGGCACTGTCTTTTGGGGGCGAGCTGGCTGATCTTAGCAAGGAGTGCAAGAAGGGAAACGATGAAATTTGTAAAAGATTATCGCTCGCGATTAAAAACTTAGAGCTTGCCTGTGATGAAGGCGGCGAGAAAAACGCGATGTATTGCGCAGGACTTGGGTATTTTTACGAATTTGATAAGGTATTTACAAAAGCCGTGCGATACTACGACAAGGCTTGCGGGCTGGGTGCGGACAAAGCCTGCGTATATCTGGGGCTACTTTACCAAAGCGGGCAGGGCACGGTGCAAGATCACAAAAAGGCAAACGAGCTTTTTGCTAAAGCCTGCGAAAAGGACGTAGGCGAGGGGTGCGCGAGCCTGGCGTATAGCTACGGCAAGGGGCTTGGCGTCTATCCTGACGGCAAAAAAACTAACGAGTTGTTTGCCAAAGCCTGCAAGCTAGGCGAGGAAACGGCGTGCTACAATCTTGGCCTAAGCTACGCGATGGGTGACGGCGTAGAAAGGGATGCAGCAAGGGCGGCGCAGATATTTGCGGCCTCTTGCGAGCGCGGACACGTGGACTCTTGCGCTGATCTTGGGGTTTGCTATTTTAAGGGCGAGGGCGTAGAGAAAGACTACGAAAGAGCCGTTGTGCTCTTTACTAACGCTTGCTCGGGCGCGAGTGCGCTAGCCTGCTCAAATTTGGGCTTTGCCTACGAAAAAGGCATGGGCGTAGAAAAGAATAAAAACGCCGCCAAAGAACTTTACGATAGAGGTTGTAAGCTTGGGGAATTTAGTGCGTGCCAGTATCTAAAAAATTTGCGTTGAGATGAATGGGCAAATAGGCCTTGCTGCTGTAAATTTAAAAATACAGCTAGCACAGAGAGATTTAGAGCCACATACGCTGTGATGTTTGTTAAATGTTGCTTTTGAGCTAGTAGAAGTGGGCGGAATAATCCGCCGCAACCAACATCAAAAAAGTAAAATTTAGCGCCAAAATTAAAATAGCGTGGGCGCGCAAATCCAAAATAAATTTGATGCCCGTAGCTAAATTTACCGCTTAAAGTCGTGGATTTGTATATTCGCGCCGTATTTTTTGCAAAGCTCGCTTACTTTTTCTTTTAGTCTTTCCTCGTCGTAGCAGATTAGATCGATATATGCGCGCCTTTGCCCCGTTGCGCCGCCGATTATCTCCAAAAACGAGCCACAGCTTTCTAGCTCCTCGTCCTCGATTTTATTTCGCAGATCAAAGCCCGCCTGCATATCGCCGCCGTTACCTATGCTAAGAAAGCAAAATTTGATGCCAAGCTCGTAAGCTTCATTGCAGATGTCGCGCTCGCCGTTTAGATACTGATTTACGATATTGGTCAGGCAGGTGGTGCCCACGATCACGTCCTCGCGCACCTCGCTTCCGCGAGGCTCCATCTCGTAGCTGAAAAAATTCTTTAGCGGTTCGCGAGCGGCTTTTTCGCCAAATTTCTCATCGACCAGATCGGCGAATTCGCTTAGCGGCACGCCGTTTTCTTCGGGCTCGGCTAGCACCTCAAGCTCGCCTAGCGTATTTATGATCGCCGTTTCGCCGATCATATTGTCAAGCAGGATAAGCTAAGATTGTAGGCCTTGCCCTCGTCCTGTGCGAGCAGAGCCGCTAAATTTGCATTGTAAATTTTGATATCCACGTCGCTTTCGTTAAACTGCGCGTAGATCATCGACTCCTCGGCGTTTACGCTCGTGCCATACATCTCTATCCCGCCGATACCTCGTGGCGCGCGCGGCTTTCCGAGCGTGCAGAGCATTCTCCCCTCGAGTTGCCTAGGCATAGCGTTTTTGATGAAGCTTAGCCAAAAGAGTCGGTGTCTCATACCCTCTGGGGTTAGCACCAGATCGAGCTTATCGCCCGCGAGCCCCGTCATAAAATAGGGCTCGGCAAGGCAGATACGAAGCTTCTCGTCGGTCTTTTGCATCGCCTTTTCAAACTCTTTTGCCGCCAGATCAGCCTTGATCTCATCTATCACGTCGCTAAATTCCGCCCAAAATTTATCCACCCTGCCCGCAAAAGTGCTTGGATTTTGCGCTTTTTCAGCCTTTTTACCAAAGCCGAATAACCCCATATTTTCTCCTTAAATCAAATTTTATTTGCATTATAGCTGATTAATTTGCCTCACGTGCACTGAAAACAGCCGCCCAAAACCTCGCATTTCTCGCAAATTTGCACGTATATGACCCCTTCGCCCTGTATCATCTCGCCAAATGGGATCTGCGCTAGATGCTTCATCGTCCTGCCGCAACTAGGGCAGGTTAGATACTCGGCGTCCTGCACCCACTGCGGATAGCCGCCCACGGTCGTATCAAGCTCGCTAAAGCAGCCGTAAAACGGCGACACTTCGCCGTCTAGCTTGAATTTCATACCGCACAGCCGCGTCATATCCTCCTGCGAAAAGTAGCTTTCGTCAAATCCTTTGCCATCATGGCTTAGCTCTATCTCGCCGTCTGGGCCGCGTTTGCAAAAATATCTGACCGAACCGATGCAGGTCGGGCAGCAGCGAAAGATCGCGTCGTGCTTTAAATTTAAAAACGCAAGCTGCGGCTCAGTGGCCTTTAGTCGCAACATATCCAGTATCTCGCAGCCGCAAAACTCGCACCTTTGGCCCGTAGGCTCGCCGATCTGCACGGGCTCATCCGTGTTTTGGTTTGAGTTTAAATTTGCGTCTTGGCTCACACGCTCGCCGTCTTTCGCGCGCACCGCGGTGAGGCACTTTTCAAAAACCAAAGATTTGCGCTCGCCCGTCTCGTCAAACGCCCATCCGCCGATTTTTGCGTAAAAATCTGTGCCCACGTAGAGCTTTTTACGCCACGGCCTCGGGTTTTTATACAGCTCGTAAAAAAGCTCGGCCGTCTGCTCGCCGCCCTGCCACGCAAGCGCGCAAAGAAGGTGATTTAGCACGTTTTTGGAGTTATCCTCTAGTGAGTTTAGCTTTGCTACGAGTGCGTCTTTTACGTCGTCCGGCGCGCCGAAGTAGAGCTCTGGCGGATAGTAGATTTCCTTTGCCGCCGCGGCTCTTGCGATCCTTGGATCGTGGATGCCCAGCAGGCTAAAAAGCGCCCAAAAATCATTGCAAATCTCATCCCATTTTTCGATCTCGTCGATACGATCCGCGATTTTTAAGATCATCGCTTCTACTTCGTCCGCGCTTAGGTTTAAAATTTCATCCCGCCTCTGCCTTTGGCTGCACGAGTGGCAGATGCCGTCGAAGTAGATCGTGTTTTCGCCGCATTTTGGGCATAGATGGGCGCTCATATTTGCTCCTTTGGGTTAAATTTCGTCAAATTTTATCAAATTTTGCAGCATTTGGCGAGCAAGCGCGGCTTTAAATTTGACTCCGTTTTGCCTGCGCCAAATTTATCTATAACCGTAAATTTTTAGCCCGCTTTCGTCTATTTCGTAGTCAAATTTACCCGCCTTTGTCATGGCGTCCAGCACCGCTTCAAGCGGATTTGGGATAAAATTTGAAGCGAGCTTTTCGGTTCTGTTCATACGCGTTTGCTCGTAAAATTTAGGCACGAAAACCCAGTGCAAGTCTTTAAACAAGATAGCTCCGTTTGCGCAGTCAAAATACCCGTCCTGTAAGCACCCAAAGCCGCAAACGAGCGTGATCTCCTCGCCGCTTGATAGCAGTTTTATGCGTAAGCCCTTGCAGCAAGAGTTCTCTAAAATTTCGCAAAGCTTAAGCTATTTTGCGTCGTTCATCAGCGACGTGAGGCCGAGCGCCTTTTTATCTAGCCTCTTTTGATAAATTTCGTATTTTTCGTTTAAATTTTGCATGATACTCCCGGGCGCCGATAAATTTGTATTTAAATTTAGAATAAAATTTGAGAGAAATTTAGGCGGGCAACCTCTCGCCTAAATTTGCAGATTAGGATTAAAAGCGAAATTTAGCGTCGCCATCAAATTTCGCCTACTAAATTTACTCCACTGTCACGCTTTTAGCAAGGTTTCGCGGCATATCCACGTCGTTGCCTAGCCTCACGGCGATCTCTAGCGCAAAAAGCTGCAGGATGATCATCATCTCGAAAAACTCGCTCATCGGGTGAGCTTGCTTGCTCGTTTTGATAAAATCATCGCTAAGCTCGAATTCCTCGGGGCTGATCGCGAGTATATAGGCGTCGCGAGCGGCTAGCTCCTCGACGTTGCTCTTGGTTTTGTCGTAGAGGACGGTTTTTGGCATTAGCGCGATCGTAAAGAGCCTCTCGTCGGCAAGCGCGATAGGACCATGCTTCATCTCGCCCGCAGGATAGCCCTCGGCGTGCAGATAGGAGATCTCTTTGAGCTTTAGCGCGCCCTCGAGTGCTAGCGGGTAGAATATATCTCGCCCGATAAAAAAGAAGCCGTGGCCGTGCAAATAGTGCTTGGCTAGGCGGCGGATGCGCTCTTGCGGCTCTTTGCTGATGTTTAAAATTTGCGGAACGTGCAGGAGTGCTGCGATCTCGTTTTTTAGCTCGTCTTTGCTTATTGATGCCTTAGCCTGCGCGATTTGCAGTGCTAGCATCCATAGCGTTACGACCTGCGTCGCGAAGGCTTTGGTGCTAGCTACGCCCTTTTCGATACCCGCGCGAGTTAGCAGAGTGTCGTCCGCTAGGCGCACGATCGAGGAGTTATCGACGTTGCAGATGGCTAGCGTCTTTAGCCCCGCTTGCTTGGCGATTTTTAGCGCTTCTAGGGTGTCGGCCGTCTCGCCGCTTTGCGAGATGACGATAAAAATAGCGTTTTTGTTTAGTTTTGGGCGTCTATAGCGAAATTCGCTCGCGATCTCGACCTTGGATCTAGTGTCTGCTAGGCGCTCGAAAAGGTAGCTAGACGTAAGGGCTGCGTGATAGCTCGTGCCGCACGCGCAGATCACGATATCGTCGATATTTTGCAGGTACTCGTCGGTTAAATTTTCAAGACCTACCGCATCCTCTTTGACTCGTCCCATTAGCGTTTCTGAGACGACCGCGCTTTGTTCGTAGATCTCTTTTTCCATAAAAAACCTATAGCCCTCTTTTTGCGCGTAGCTTTTATCCGCAGGCAGAGCGGCAAAGCTCGGGCTTAGTTTTTTTGCGTCTTTAAAAACCGCAATCTCATCTAGGCTAACAAAACCGTAGCTTTTGTCGTCCAGATAGCACACCTCTTTGGCTAGGCCGATCAGCGGGGCGTCGGAGGAGGCGAAAAATACCTCTTTGCCCTCGCTTTTACCGATAGCTAGCGGCGCGGCGTCCTTGGCGAAGAAAATTTTGCCCGGAGCCGTTTTGGTGATAAGCAGCGTCGCGTATGCGCCGTGTAGGCGCGCAACCGTTGCATCGTAAGCATTAAAACGCTCGCCGAAAGTTTTTAAA
>CAURRL010000095.1:0-5499 GCA_963526895.1 uncultured Campylobacter sp.
GCGATGTAGTTTATGACGTCTTTGTCGAGGTAAATTTTATCAAATTCGCATTTTTTCTTGATGATTGCGATTTTAGTATCAAGCTCCGGCGGCGTGATGTCTGCGATGATACCCCACTCAAAACGCGTTCGTAGCCTATCTTCAAAGCCTTTTAGTAGCTTTGGTTGGCGGTCCGAGGTCATTACTATCTGACCGTTTTTGGCGTGAAGCTCGTTAAACGTGTGAAAAAATTCCTCTTGGATTTTATCCGTTTTTCCTAAAAATTGTACGTCGTCGATGAGTAAAACGTCGCAGTTTCGGTATTTTTCGCGAAATCGCTCCATAGAGTGGTTGTTGAGGTTATAAGTAAAGTCGGTGATAAACTGCTCGCTCGTGACGCAAATGACCATTTTGCCGCCGTTTAGGCAAAAATTTCCGACTGATTGTAAAAGGTGAGTTTTGCCCAGTCCAGTCGGGCCGTAGATAAAAAGCGGATTGTAAATTTTACCGAGTTGTTCAGATACAGCTTTTGCACTTAAAAATGCAAATTGATTCGAGTCACCGACAACAAAATTTTCAAAAGTGTAGCTTGGATTTAGCAGGCTGCTTTGCGCTTTTATCTCTTTTACGTCCACTTTTTTAGCCGGTTTGCTTTGCGTTTTGGTCGCGGCTAGGACGTTGATCACGGGTTTCTGTCCGGTTTTTACTTCAAAAAGATGAGCGATTTTTGAGGCGTATTTGGTTTGGATAAATTTGGCGATAATCTCGTTTGGCGCGTTAAATACGACGTTCGTCGAATTTGAACTTTTTTCGTTAAATTTAAGTTGCTTGATGTAGCATTCAAATTCCGACGGTAAAATTTCTTTGGAAAGTAGCTCCAAAACCTCGTTTGCGACCAAATTTTTGCCTTTAAGATTAATTCGCTAGATTTTATCTTAAATTTGTTAAAATGGCGTTGAAATTCGTTTTTCACGCCGTGAAAAAAGCGTGAAAAACCGTTGAAAAGGATGAGATGAAAATTTTAGGAATCGATCCGGGATCGCGAAATTGCGGCTATGCGATCGTCGAAAAGACACCCGTGAAAACTATTTTGATCGAGGCGGGACTAATCAAAATAAAACCGAATTCTTTGCAGTATCAAATCACCGAACTTTGCGAGGGACTTGACCTGATTTTTAAAAATCACAAATTTGACGAAGTGGCGATCGAGGACATATTTTTCGCTTATAATCCAAAAACGGTTTTAAAGCTCGCGCAGTTTCGAGGGGCGCTTAGTCTTAAAATTTTGCAGCTTCACGGCGATTTTGCTGAGTATACGCCGCTTCAGGTTAAAAAAACGGTCACAGGTAAAGCTAAGGCCGACAAAGAGCAAGTAGCCTTTATGGTTAAAAAAATTCTCGGTATCACAAAGGAGATCAAACCGCTTGATATCACCGACGCCATCGCTATCGCGCTAACGCATGCGAATAATTTACGCTTAAAATAAGTTCAAATTTTTGATTGTTATTTATTAAAATTTGACTTCAAATTTTGCCCCTTTTTAGCGCAAGATTTGATTGCTTGAAAATTTATCTCCGCGCTTAATCAACTACCTCGATCCCCGCATCCGCGCAGGCTTTTCGCGCCTTTTTGGATATGCCTATGCCGGTCGTCTCGATTTTTTTAAGATTTTTGAGGGGCACAAGCTCGGCAGCATCGATGTTTTTAATGTCGAAAAGATCGTCCTCGCCGTCCCAATCAGGCGCGATTTGCAGGTAAATTTCATTTCCGCCGTCAAGATAGAGCTCGCTCACCCGCTCCACCAAATCCGCAGGGACCGGATAGTCCTTGAACCACTTTTTGGCTTGCGGCAGCGCGCCGAAGTCCGCATACGGATCGATGCCGCGCTCCTCGCAGTACTCAAACACGTCAAATTTAGGCTGTAGCAGGGCTTTTTCATACATCAGCTCGTTCATCACGGCGATTTTGAAATTGAAATTTTTAAACGCTAGCGTCTCGCCGGCCGCGCGCGGAAGCTTAAATTTATCGCTTGGCTTGCGTTTTACCTTTTTCTCTTTTTGATTGATGCAGACGCGCCCTATCGGCATTTTCGCAGCTCGCACGATATCTGCGATCTCGTCGGTGTCGCGCTTAGCGAAGCGCTCAGCAAAATCCATCGCGCCTATGCGCTCCTGCATGGCCTCGGCGAGAGCTAGCGAGACTTCGAATTTGCCTAGGCTAAGCTCCAAAAATATATATGCGCCGCGCAGCTCCTGCTCCGGCACGGCCTCAAGCGGCGGCCTGCCATCTATCGTGAACGTGCCGCCGTAGAGCTTGCGCGGAACCTCGTGCTGCACGCCCTTTGCGACCTCAAGCATCAAAATTATCTCGGAAAGCTTCGGTTCTGCGAGCTCTCCTGCGCGCCCGTCTGCGCGCACGAAGGCGAAAATCCCCGCCTCATCCCAAAAATAGCGGCTTTTTCCATCTCCGTCATCGATCACGCGCGGCTGGCCCAAGGCTTCGTTAAATTTAGCCAGATCAAACCCGCAGTTTACGCCGCCGATGAAAACGCCGTCTGAGCGCACGTCGACGTTGAATTTATCCTTTTTAAAAATATCAAATAGTCCCATTTTGTCGCTCCTGATTTTTCCTTAAATTTCGTCTTAAATTTTCACACAGCATTGCTTTTATCTTGGAGGCGGCACAAAGCGCTTTATTATTCTTGATTTACGTGATCTTCAAAGATAAATTTATGCTCCTGTGGTAGCGACTCGTAAAGCTTTAGCGAGAGGTTTCTGATCTCCCAAAGAGCTGATTTTGAGCTGCGAAGCGAGAGGAAATTTTGCAAACTGCGCGCGTTTACGCTCCACGTGAGCTCGGTTTTGTAGCACTCTGGCAGGCAGTATTTGACGATGTCGAGGCTTTTTGTCGTATTTGCTAGGATTTCGCGCAGGTTTTCTAGCGCTTTGATGCTTGCGTTATCGACCGTTTCGTCGCCCGTTAATACTATAAATCTCGCCGCCCGCTCAAAGTCGCCAAGCTCAAATTTAGCCTCTTTTTTTAGCTCTTTTAGCGTGTAGCGCGTTGATTTGACGCTGAGGCTTGCTACGCGGTGACGGGCTAGCTCTTGTAGCAGGGCGCGCGAGATGCCTTGGATGTAGAAGTTGTAGGAAAGGTGCTCAAGCGTGCTGGCGTGTTTAAATTTATTGCCGACACGCTCGATGAGCTCGACGTCTTTTTCTCCGCCGTTGTCGCCTTTTTCAAAGCTTTGCCAACATGTGCGGATCGCATGCGAGCAGATATTTAGCGGGGTGTAATTTAGAAGCGTTACTTGCATTTTTGACTCTTTTAGCTAAATTTAGCGGTAAATTTAGCTAAAAATCAATAAAAAGGGCTTTAGACGAAACTAAAGCCCGAAGAAATAAATTATTTTAATTGAAGCAGCGTGTTTAGCATTTCGTCGCTAGTCGTGATCGTCTTTGAGTTAGCTTGGAAGCCGCGCTGTACGACGATGAGCTGAGTTAGCGAGCGAGATAGATCGACGTTACTCATCTCGAGGCTAGAGGCCGAGATCTTACCGCGTCCAGCCGTTTGAGCCGCGCCGATGATTGGATCGCCGGAGTTTGCTGTGCGGGAAAATAAATTTCCGCCCTCGCTAGCTAAACCCTCGTTGTTGGCAAATTTAGCCACGCCCACTTGCGCTAGTCCTAGGCTTCGGCCGTTGGTAAATGAGCCTACTAGCGTTCCGCTTTGATCTATCCTGATACCGTTTAGCTCGCCGCTAGCGTAGCCGTCCTGGCTGATGTCGGCGGTACTTGAGTCGTTATCGGTGCTGGCTAGACCGTCCATCTGAGCCGTAGTTCCTAGCTTTAGCTCGATATGTTGGCCGTCGGCTGAGCCGTTTTGCGCGCCGAAAGTTATACTAGCCGGGCTGTAAGTCGCTAGCGAGCCGTCTGGGTTAAATCTCACATAGCCCGTTATCACGTTTGCAGGCTCGCCGTTTTGATTTATACGGTTTGGTTCGGCTACTTGGATAACCATCGTCCACTCGGTTCCGCCGTTTGGCGTGTAACCGCGTTTTACGAAGTCCATTTTGATGTTGTGTTTCGTGCCCAAGCTATCGAAAAGATCGGTGCTAGAGCTGTGAGCGGCCATGTTTAGACTATCTGTTACCCTTGCGGCGTTTCCCGGGCTGATAGAGCCTGAAAGCGGTGCCATAGACGCTGTAAATTTGACGTTTTCGGTTATGTTGTTTGCCGCGTTGCTAAGACCCGTGATGGTTAAATTCATATTGTGGTCGTTAACAGCAGTGTTATTATTTGCAGTTGCTGCTGTTGCGGCGGCTGCGGCTGCGGCAGCAGCGGCGGCTGCGGCGGGCGTGATTGAACCAGGTGTGGCAGCATTTATGTCATTGATAGCGGTAGTGATAGCTGCCGCAACAGTGGCTGGAGTTGCGCCGTTTTGCGCCGCGGCAGTTTGCGCAGCCGCCCGTATGGTCGCGATATTGGCTGCGGATACACCATTTGCGGTTAGAGATACCATGGCTGCAGTTACGGCATTATTGGCTGCAGCGTTTGATGTATCGTCTGTATTGTCGCCGTCATCAGAATTAAATGCATCACCAGAAGGGTTTTTTATCTGAAACTGTCCGTGTTCGTTTACGGTTACCTCTACGCCGTCGTTTTTGTTATCGTTTAGAGCACCAGTAAAAGCTCCTTGGTTAGGAGTTATGTTAGGAGGCGTTCCGGCATTTCCTACTACGGTTCCGGTGTAGTTTGTCCAGAGCCTTGCGTCTTTTTGCATAGCTTCGCGTAGGTCTTCCGTGCTAGTTACCTCTCTAGCCATAGCGTCGTTATAGGTATGGGTAGCATTTACTTGCGTTTTGTTATAGGTATATTGATACGCGGTTAGGATATTAGTTGTTTTAAATTCTGTTGTATTCCAGTCAGGACTAGTTTCATTGTTTACGGTCATCTTTATATTTTTAGTGTTGACGGTCGTGCCTAGATTGTTTCTGTTTGTTAAAACGAGCTGATTACCGTTAATAACGCTTGCTTCTACGCCTGTTTTAGTATATTTCTCATTTATGGCCGATGCTAGTTCGCTAACGCTAGTTACGCTTGCGACTATCTTTTCGCCGTTTAGCGTGATATCAAGCTGTTTTGTCGCACCAAATCTTCCGTCCGGTTGGGCACCTACGTTTAGAGCTTTAGATTTTGCGTCTGCGTAGCTAACCCAGATGCCTTGACCGGTGCGGAGGTTATATGCGTCGCCGTTGTTGTTAAATAGCACTCCAAGATCGGCGCCGCGCTCGGTCATCTTTTGCTCGCCGTTTTTGTTTACGTAAAATCTATTTTCTCCGACGTTATTTTCCTCGTGCTTTTCTGCGTCAACTTTTATGCCGTCTTTGCCCGTATCGGCCCAGTTGTGGTATTGATCGAGTTGGTAGATAGGGATTTTTTTAGCGCCTACGTCGTTACCGCTGTCCAAGTTTCCCTTTAGCGTGATATTAGTCGTGGCGCGAGCCGGGACGGTTAGGCC
>CAURRL010000096.1:0-5366 GCA_963526895.1 uncultured Campylobacter sp.
TGCAGATCTGCTTAGCGTCATCTCAGACCGCATCGAGGCATGGTTAAAGAGCCAAAAGATAGAGGCAAATTTTACCTTACCGCACGTTTTTGAAAGCGTCACAGACGAAGACAAAAAAAACAAAGGCGTTCTGGTGCGACTAGATATAGACGGCATGGACGCAATATTTTTTCTAAGTAAATAAAGGATAAAAGATGTATGTAGCGCCGAGTATTTTGTCGGCTGATTTTGGAAATTTAAGAGCCGAGATCGAGGCCATCTGCGAAGCCGGAGCCGATCTCGTGCATGTTGACGTGATGGATGGGCATTTCGTGCCAAATTTAACCATCGGCCCGGTGGTGGTAAATGCCGTCGCAAAAGCCGCTACAAAGCCCTTAGACATTCACCTAATGGTACAAAATAACACATTTTTTGCCGATCTTTTTTTGCCTCTGAAGCCTAAATTTTTAAGCTTTCACATCGAGGAGGAAAAGCACCCGCTACGCTTAATCGATCACATCCGTAGCCACGGCACGGGACCCGCGATAGTGCTAAACCCGCACACTCCGGTATCGGCGATCGAGCACATCGTAAACGAGGTCGACATGGTGCTGCTAATGAGCGTAAATCCTGGCTTTGGCGGGCAAAAATTTATACCATCGGTGCTCGAAAAAGCCCGCAGCTTACGCGAAATGATCGAGCGTAAAAACGCTAAATGTATGATCGAAGTCGACGGCGGCGTGACGGGACTAAACGTCGCGCAGCTCGATGAAGCGGGCGTGGATATCGTCGTGGCGGGCAGTTATATATTTTCGTCAAATTCATACGAGCACTCGATCCGCTCGCTAAAGCTCGAGTTTTGAACCAAAATTTTGAAAATTTACTCGCCGTCATCGCCAAACGAAACGTAGCCTACGCGGACTTTGTCGCCGCGACCAAGCAAATGGACGAATACTCCGAGCTTTTTGACGTTCGCGACGTACAGATGTGGCGCGCGCTGGGGCTCGACATAACCCGCACCGCAAAAAACCAAATCGAGCTAAAAACGCGGCGCAATGAGATAAAAGATCAAATTTTTTGCGTCGTGGACATAGAAACTAGCGGCGGCATAAATAGCGGCCAGATCATAGAAATCGGCGCGCTAAAGCTACAAAACGGCGAAATAATCGGCAAATTTGAAACATTCGTGTACGCGCCCTATGTCCCGGAAAATATCAGCGAGCTAACGGGAATCACCGCGGAACACCTAAAAAACGCGCCCAGCCTAGCCTTCGTCATGGAGCAGTTTAAGGTCTTTCTGGGCCAAAGCGTTTTTGTGGCACACAACGTTCGCTTTGACTACGGCTTTATCAGCGCGACGCTGGAGGCGCTAGGATACGGCGAGCTACTAAACCGCAAGCTCTGCACCATAGACCTAGCCCGCCGCACCATAGCCTCGCCAAAATACGGCCTAGGCACACTAAAAGAACTTTTAGGCATCGACAATACCCATCATAGAGCCCTAAGCGACGCTATCGCGGCTGCTGAAATTTTTAAATACTCCCTGCAAAAGCTCCCAAGCGAAGTGAAGACAACCGAGGATCTAATAGAATTTAGTAAATCAGCCAAGACAATGAAACGACTAAAAATCGCGACAAACGAAGCCGGCGAGCCGGTCAAATTTGACGACGCTGTGCAGGCTGGTAAATTTGACGATAATAAAAATTTGAGCACCGCGAATGATGCGCAAAATTTAAACATCGGCAGTAAAACACAAAAAGCAAAAGAGCCGAAACTTCCGATATTTGAGGAGTAAATTTAGCTCAAATTTGGCGTCAATTCTACTGCTCAAAAACTAAAAAATTAGCCTTTTAAATTTGCCGAATTTAACTCTCGCCGTTTATTTAAATTTTAAAATTTGATGAAATAAAAAAGTTTGAGCTGGCGCAAATTTAACCTACTCGCCGACTCGTTCGCCGTTTATTCGCACGATCCTAGCGGGGATGCCTACGACCGTGGCATTATCTGGCACGTCTTTTAGCACTACCGAGTTTGCGCCTATTTTTGCGTTTTCGCCGATTAGGATGTTCCCTAGCACCTTTGCGCCGGCTGCTATCGTGACACCGTTTTTTACGGTCGGGTGGCGCTTGCAGCACTCTTTGCCCGTGCCGCCCAGAGTTACTTGATGATAGATCAGTACATCGTCGCCCACCTCAGCCGTCTCGCCGATAACCACGCCCATGCCGTGATCGATAAAAAGCCGCCTACCGATCTTGGCGCCCGGATGTATCTCGATGCCCGTTAAAAAGCGTGACATCTGCGAGACAAAGCGCGCGAGAAATCGCCAGTTTTTACGGTATAAAAAGTGTGTGACGCGGTGTATCAAAACCGCGTGGATGCCCGGAGTGTTGACGAGGATCGCCCCGTAGCAGCACGAGGCTACCGACGGGTCCTTTTCGCGCACGGTCGCGACTAGTTCGTTTAGTTCGGCTATCAGTCCCAAATCACGCCTCGTAAAGCGGAGTGCTGAGATATCTCTCGCCGTTATCAGGAGCTATGAAAAGCACCTTTTTACCCTTACCTAGTCTCTTTGCGACCTTCACTGCAGCCGCCAAAGCCGCGCCACCCGAGATACCTAGCAAGATACCTTCCTCTTTAGCCAGCTTTCTAGCCGCCTCAAAGGCCTCGTCGTTATCCACGCGCTCTATCTCGTCGATATAGGCGGTGTCAAGCGTAGCCGGGATAAAGCCCGCGCCGATGCCTTGGATCTTGTGCGGGCCCGGTTTTTCGCCAGAGATCACGGCGGAGTCGTTTGGCTCGACGGCGACGATTTTAGTTTTATAGCCATTTGCTTTTAGCGCTCTTGCTGTGCCGCTTAGCGTGCCGCCAGTGCCTACGCCGGAAACAAACGCGTCAAGTTCCTTAAAGTCGTCTATTATCTCTTTCGCCGTCGTTAGCTCGTGAGCCTGCGGGTTAAATTTATTCTCAAACTGACTTAGCATAACGTAGCCCTTTTCGCGCACGAGCTCGCTTGCTTTTTCGATCGCGCCTTTCATGCCTTTTGCGCCCTCGGTTAGCACCAGTTCCGCTCCGTAGGCCTTTTGCAGCTTGCGCCTTTCTATACTCATGGTTTCAGGCATCACTAGTACAACCTTGTATCCTAGCGCCGCGCCGACCATAGCCGCGCCTATGCCGGTATTGCCGCTAGTTGGCTCCACAATGACGTCGCCTTTTTTTAGCGTGCCCTCTTTTTGCATACCTAGGATCATATTCGCGGCAATTCTATCTTTTACCGAGCCGCCCGGGTTAAAAAACTCAAGCTTTGCATAAATTTCAGCCATGCCCTCTTCGTGCACGCTATTTATCTTTACGATCGGGGTTTTGCCGATGGTTTGGACGATGTTTTCGTATATCATTTAGACTCCCTTTGAAAAAATCGTGTAATAATAACTTCTTTTTCTATAAATATAAATAAAAAAATAAATTTTCTTTTATATTTTTAGGCTCAAATTTAGCTCGCGCTCTCTATGATTTTTAGCGTTTTTAGGCTGTCCTCTATGCTTGCTCCCGAGCTTTGCTCGCCCCTTAGTAGGCGCACGAAGTCCTCTAGCTCGCTTGTTAGCGGATCGGTTCTTTTGACGAATACATTTTGCATTTTGCACGCGCTTACGTCAAATTCGCTAAATTTAACGAGGCTCTGATTTAGCAAATCAGCCTCGTAAACCGCCCCATTGCACGCAACCTCGACCGTTCTTTTGCGTCTGTGCGCGAGCCAGCTAGTGGCGATGAGAGCCGTTATATCGCCCTCAAGCTCAAACGACAAAACCGCGTTATCTTCAAATTTGGCGTGGATTTTGCGCGAGCTTTTTATATCCGCGCTTTTTATCTCTTTGCCGCTTAAAAATCTAATAAGATCTATATCGTGTACGGCTAGATCGGTCAGTATCCCAACGTCCGTGATTCGCTGCGGAAATGGCGCGTTTCTAGTTATTTGTACGCTGTAAATTTCCTCGTTTGCTAGCTCTTTTTTTAGCGCCGTGATTGCGGGATTAAAGCGCTCTACGTGCCCGACTGCTACTTTTAAATTTCTCTTTTGCGCTTCCCCTAGTAAAATTTGAGCGTCCGAGGAATTTGCGCAAACGGGCTTTTCGATGAGTAAATTTAGCCCCTTTTGCATGCATTTTAGCGCCGCTTCTTTATGTAGCGAGGTTGGCGTGGCGATGATGGCGGCGTCTAAATTTTCGCTCTCTAGCATCTCGTCAAGTTCAGTATAAATTTTTTGCTCGAAATTCTCCTTGCAAAACGGATCGCAAAGCGCGGCTATCTGCACGCCCGCGACGTTTTGCAGCGTGCGGTAATGGTTTTTGCCCATTACGCCAAGACCTATGAGCGCAAATTTAAGCATTATTTATAACCTCGATGACGTAGTCTTGCTCCTCTTTGGTCACAAACGCAGACATCGGTAGCGCCATTATATCCTGCGCTACAGCCTCGCTCACGGCAAAATCGCCAAGCTTGTAGCCAAGACCTTTGAACACCTCTTGCAAATGCAGCGGCACAGGGTAATAAACTCCCGTCGGCACGCCTTTTTGTGCGCAGATTTCTAGCATCTTTGCTCTATCTTTTAAGCGGATGCAGTACTGCGCCCACACCGAGACGTTGCCCTCCGCAACGAAAGGTGCTACGACGCCTTTTAGCTCGCTAGCATATCTCGCCGCGATCTCTTGGCGCTTTGCGATTTCAGCGTCAAGGTATTTTAGCTTGACGTTTAAAATGCCCGCCTGGATGGCGTCGAGTCTGCCGTTTATGCCGACATATTTGTGGATGTAGCGCTCGGACTGGCCGTGATTTAGCAGGATGCGCATTTTTTCGTTTAGAGCGTCGTCGTTCGTAAATATCGCTCCGCCGTCGCCGTAGCAACCAAGCGGCTTAGCCGGAAAAAACGAGGTCGTAGCGATGCGCGAGAGGTTGCAGGATTTTACGCCGTTTTGGCTCGCGCCAAAGCTTTGCGCCGCGTCTTCTATGACGGTTAGGCCGTGCTTTTGCGCGATAGCGTTTATCGCCGCCATATCAGCCGCCTGCCCAAAAAGCGACACCGGCACGACCGCCTTCGTGCGCGGCGAGATCGCCGCCTCGATCAAATTTGGATCGATGTTATACGTCCTCTCGTCGATATCGACGAACACGGGCTTCGCACCCAAAAACGCTATCATCTCGGCCGTAGCGATAAAGGTAAAAGGCGTCGTGATGATCTCGTCGCCGGGCTTTATATCAATCGCCATAAAGGCTAGTAGTAGCGCGTCCGTGCCGCTACTGCAAGCTATCGCGTGCTTTGCGCCGCTAAATTTAGCCAGATTTTCCTCCAGCTCGCCGACCTTGCCGCCGATATAGGCCGAGCTATCTAGTAC
>CAURRL010000097.1:0-5357 GCA_963526895.1 uncultured Campylobacter sp.
GTCCGTCACGCGCGCGCGGTGGATTTTGCTTGATAAAATTTCGATTTTCATCGGCTATCCTTTGTATTTTTTAGAAAAATTATACTATAAATTTGGCCGCGGCGATTCGTTTTTGCTTGCTTGACGCGATAAAATTCGAAGTTAAATTTGTGATTAAATTTGATTTTAGAGGCATTTGCGCGAGCGATGAAAACTGCGATAAATTTGACGCCGTTTGGTGGTAAAAATAGAAATTTAGACGCAAACAAAGGCGATTTTACTCAAATTTACCTTTGTTTCGTCGCCGTTTTATATATAAATTTAGGCGCGTCCGTCCAAAAGTTCGCGCACGACTTGCTTATCGCTAAACGGGTACTTTACGCCTTTGATCTCTTGATATGTCTCGTCGCCCTTGCCTAAAATCACCAAAATTTCATCCTGCGCGAGGCTTTCAAGCGCGTATTTTATCGCCTCCTTGCGGTTTGCGATGCATTTTACGCGCTCGTTCATCTCTAGACCGCCGCAAATCTCGGCGATGATGCTTTCAGGCTCCTCGCTGCGAGGGTTGTCGCTGGTGACGACCAGTCTGTGCGCGTATTTTTGCGCGGTTGCGCCCATTTTTGGGCGTTTGGTGCGGTCTCTATCGCCGCCTGCGCCAAAAACCGCGACGATCTTGCGATGACGCAACGCGTTTAGCACCTTTTCGATACCGTCAGGCGTATGCGCAAAGTCCACGATCACGAGCGGCTCGCGACTAACGACCTCCATGCGCCCCTCGACGCCGTCAAATTTCGACGCCGCGAGCGCGATCTGCTCTAGCGGCCTATCCGTTAGCGTCGCGACGCAAGCGACGGCTGCAATGAGGTTGTAGAGGTTAAATTCGCCGTGTAAATTTGAGCTTAGCGCCATCTGACCGCGCGGGGTTTTTAGCGCCGCGTGTATGCCGCCTTCTAGCGAATACTCGCCTGGCACAAAGTCCGCGTCCGCATGAAGCGCATATGTTAGGGCGTTTGCAGGGTTAAATTTGATCCCGCCGCGATCATCGATGTTCATGAGCTTTGGCGCGTCGTCTGCGAAAAACTCGCCCTTTACGCGCGCGTACTCTTCAAACGTGCCGTGGTAGTCGAGGTGGTCTTGGGTCAAATTCGTAAAAATTTTCATCACAAAATCCAGGCTCTCGATGCGCTTTTGCGCGATGGCGTGCGAGCTAGCCTCCATCACGAAGTACTCGCAACCGCGCTCGCTAGCGGCTTTGAGATAGCTAAGCGTGCGTAAAATTTCACTCGTCGTTAGCGCCTTGTCGTCGATGCGCTCGCCGTTTATAAAAGCGCCGCGAGTGCCGCACAGGCCGCACCCGTAGCCTAAATTTAACAGCGTAGCGCAGATAAGCGCTGCAGTCGTGGTCTTGCCGTTTGTGCCCGTGATGCCGATGATTTTGATGTTCTCGTCGATACCTAGCAGCCGCTTGCACTCGGCCAAATTTATGATTTTTGCGCCGTTTGCCTCGGCGGCGGCTTCAAATTTGGCGTTCGTCGCCGTCTTTACGAAATAACACCCCGCTTCGCATTCGTTTGAGTTGTCGGTGACGAAGCCTTCTTTAACGTAAATTTTCACTTTCGGCCTTTTCGTTGATTTCGCGAGCCAGCGCGCTTAGTCGTTCGTCGCCGGCAAACATCACGGCTGCGGTCTCGATGTAGTTTAGCCCCATTTCGATGAAGTCGTTTTTGATAAGATTTTGCAAAAACTCAAGAAAATCGTCGCGGTTATCGATCATCACGCGCGTGGAAAACATGATGTCCTCGAAGGTGCTTTTAAATCCGCCGCGCCTAACAGCTTCCATAAAATCGGCATAGCTGATCGCATTTTGCTCCTCAAGACTCTCGTCGTCGCTAAATTTCGCCTCGAGCGCGCCCAAAATTTCCTCGAGTTCATCGGGACTCATGCCGAGCTTGTCTTTTAGCTTAAATATCTCAAAAAGCGTCATAGCCTCGTCGCGGCGAGTCTTGGCGAGCGAACAAAGCATGATAAGGAAAAGTAGCTTTTTGTCAGGCTTCTTGTCGTAGGCGAGCGAAAAATAGCTCGCAGCAGTGTCAAATTCGCCCTTATTAAACGCTTTTAGGCCCGCCTTTTTATAATCAATCAAATTTAACTTCCTCGCCGATAGGGATATTTACGACCTCTAGCTCGGGGTGGATATCCATGCGAAGCTGGCGCTCGATGCCGTATTTTAGCGTGGTCGAACTAGCCGCACAGCCGTGGCAGTGGCCGGTTAGACGGACGTAAATTTTGCCGTTCTTGATGCCTAGCAGCTCCATGCCTCCGCCGTCGTTTTCAAGCATAGGCAAAACCTTTTGCAGACTGGCTTTTACGGGCTTTAGAAGCTCTTCGTCAGTAAATGGGATCATTTTTAACCTTTTTAAATTTTTGAGATATTATAGCAGATAAAATTTTAAATACGCTATGAGTTTGACGTTTTGGCCGCTATTTTTTGATCTAGTTAAATTTGGAATTTGAGGCGATTCTATATGTAGATAAGTAAAATATAGAAGATGCTAGCATCTGTTTAAGGATGAAAAACGTACGGTAGTAGCAGGAGCGTAATCCGTAATTCAAAACTCGAAATACCTGTAATTAATATTCCAAATGTTGTTTACAGACATGTATAAATTTGATATGGCAAGCGTCTATCGTACAAACAAATCTTTTGAAAGAAAATTTGCACTTCAAACTGCGACAGAAATCAGAATAAAACTAGCTACAAATTTTATTATTTTCCGCCTATATGTAAAATTGCGAACAATGCAATAAATGAACAAATAAATTTAATTGAGATGAAAGACTAAAGGGACTTTGAGGTAACTAAAATATGTAAATTGAAAAAGAAAAAGAGAGCCGAAGCTCTCTAAAAATTATTCTTTGATTAGCTCGATATAAGCCATCTCGGCAGCATCGCCTCGGCGAACGCGAGTCTTAACGATGCGCGTATATCCGCCGTTTTTGCCTACGAATTTTGGAGCTAGCTCAGTTACTAGTTTATTCGTAGTTTCTTTATCTTGCAAGCTGGCAAAAACTGCTCTGTGAGCGTTGCTGTCGCCTTTTCTAGCTCTAGTGATTAGCTTTTCGATATAGCTTCTCAACTCTTTTGCCTTAGGCAAGGTCGTCTCTATCTTTTCGCTTTTGATGATAGCGATAGCTAAATTTTTAAGTAGAGCCGAGCGGTGAGCCGACGTCCTACCTAGTTTTCTGTATCCGTGACCATGTCTCATTTATCTTCCTTTTACTCTTTTACACTCATTTGTGATTTTAGGTCGGCGATTTTTTTCTTGAGTTGCTCTTTGCCGCCGCCTAGGTCGCCGCCGACCGGATATCCGATCTCTTGCATAACGGCTTTGATCTCTTCAAGAGATTTTTTACCTAAATTTTTAAGCTCTTTTAGCTCGTTTTCATCCATCAAAGCAAGCTCGCCGATAAATCTAATCTCGGCTTTATCAAGGCAGTTAAAGCTTCTAGCGCTCAAATTTAACTCTTCTACGCTTTGCAACAACTTCGCATGCTCGCTGCCTGAAGCTTGAGCGTTTAGACCTGCAGAAACGTCAATATTTAAAACACCTTTAAACACCGACATCTGCTGATACATCGCCTCGATTGCATGCTTAAACGCCTCGATCGCGCCCACTTGTCCGTCTGTCGTAACCGTGAAAATAATCTTCTCATAATCAGGGTTATCCTCAACCAGGACGTTTACTAGCTCGTAAACGGCTTTTTTAACGGGCGTAAAAAACGCATCAAGGGCTATATAGCCCTCTTCGGTATTGTCTCTTATCTCTTCACTTGGGACGTATCCGATACCTTTTTGGATGATTACGGAGAATTTAAGCTCCGCATCCTCGTTTATGGTCGCAAGATAAGCGTCTGGATTTACGATATCTACGACATCGCTTTTTAGATCGCCCGCTTTTATCTCTTTTGGACCTTTAAACGAATACTCGACCACTTCGCGCTCAGACTCGTTTTTTAGCTTAAAGCGGATATTTTTTAAATTTATAATAAACTGCGCTACGTCCTCGAGCATGCCCCTCATCGAATCAAATTCGTGAGATACACCCTCTATCTTGACGCCCGTAGCCGCAAATCCAACCGTGCTGCTATATAAAAGTCGTCTTAGCGGATGAGCCAAAGTAACAGCATAGCCCGTCTCAAACGGATACGCGGTTATTCTGGCGACATTCTCGCTTATACTCTCTACTGAAATTTCGGTAGGCATATAAGCTGATGTGGTAATTTTTCTCATCGTTATACCCCTTATTATTTCGAATAAAGCTCTACTATGAATCTTTCCTCGACAGGAATGACGACTTCTTCCCTTTCCGGAGTTCTTGTGAAAATTCCGAATTTTTTATCTTTTTCTACGTCAACCCAAGCTACGATGCCGGTTTGCGCCGTAAGATCGATCGCGCGAACGATTTGCGGATTGTTTTTAGATTTTTCGATAACCTCTACTTTAGCGCCCGCTTGGACTCTGTAAGAAGGAATATCCACTCTCTTGCCATTTACTAAAATATGTCCGTGAGTAACTAACTGGCGAGCAAAGCGGCGAGTCGTCGCAAAGCCCATTCTGTAAACTACGTTATCTAATCTTTGCTCTAAAAGCTGCACCAAAAGCGCACCGGTATTTCCCTCGCGGCGAGCAGCCTCTTGGAATAGGCGGCGGAATTGCTTCTCGCTAATGCCGTACATAAATTTAGCTTTTTGTTTTTCGCGAAGCTGCAAGCCGTATTCGCTTATCTTGCTTCTTCTTTGTCCGTGTTGTCCTGGAGCGTAAGGTCTTTTGTCAAGCGCGCTCTTACCTGCTAAGCGGCGCTCGCCCTTTAGCGCCAAACTAACGCCGAGTCTTCTTTCTAATTTTTCAACGGGTCCTCTATATCTAGCCATAATAATTCTCCTAAATTTCTAATTATACGCGGCGGCGTTTCGGCGGTCTGCAACCATTGTGCGGAAGCGGGGTTATATCTTTTAAAAACGTTACTTTTATGCCCTCTACCGCGCCTACGCTCTTGACTGCGGTCTCTCTGCCGCTACCAGGACCTTGCACCTTGATGCCTACTTCTTTTATGCCGTGCTCTTTTGCTTTTGATAATGCATCTTCAACCGCTTGCTGAGCCGCATAAGGAGTTGATTTTTTGCTTCCTTTAAAGCCAAGACCGCCCGCACTGCTCCAAGCGATAGCATTTCCCATCTCGTCCGTTACCGTTACCATCGTGTTATTAAAAGTCGCACTGATATAAACGATACCTTTGGCGATACTTTTTCTAGCGATTTTTTTCTTAACTACTTTTCTTTTTGCCATCGCTTATCCTTATTTAGTCGCAGCGCCGACT
>CAURRL010000098.1:0-5335 GCA_963526895.1 uncultured Campylobacter sp.
TCGCCTCCGTGCGCGCTAGGCTACCGCCCCAGTTTAGCCCCTTGCCCGTTAGTATCCCGTCAAATCTACCCGTGAGCTTTTTATACTGCCCAAACATATAGCCGATCTCGCGCGCGCCCACGCCGATGTCGCCTGCGGGCACGTCCACGGTGTTGCCGATATGTCGGTATAGCTCGGTCATAAATGCCTGGCAAAAGCGCATTATCTCGCCCTCGCTCTTGCCTTTTGGATCAAAGGTGCTGCCGCCTTTTGCGCCGCCGATATTTACGCCCGTTAGCGAGTTTTTAAAAATTTGCTCAAATCCTAGAAATTTAAGCACGCCAAGATCCACGCTAGGATGCAGTCTGATACCGCCTTTATAGGGGCCTACGGCTGAATTAAACTGCACGCGGTAGCCGTTATGCACCTGTGGTCTGCCGTCATCATCCGTGTATGTGACGCGAAATATCACCGTGCGCTCAGGGATCACTATACGCTCTAGGATCGCGTGTTTTTGGTATTTATTCTCTTTTTTTATGAGCGGCTCGAGGCTGCCCAGCACCTCGGTCGCAGCCTGTACGAACACGCCTTGGCCCGGATTGGTTCTTTTTATCCACTCCATCGTTTTTTCGATGTACTCGCTCATCTTCGCTCCTATTCGTCAAATTTTTGTAGTTGAATATTAACTCTCCTAGAAAAAATTTTTATTTAAAACTATTTTTATATTTTTATTTTAGTGGATAAGTGTTACGTATCGAAACTAAATTTATCAGACATAACTTTTTGGTAAATTTATCGTGATATTATTTTGGGTTTTAGCGTAGATTTTAGTCGGCTTGGATACGGTTGTGTTAAATTTAGGAGCTTGAAATTTACGGCTGCGGGGTTTTGCATATTTGTACGAGTTTTGGTTAAATTCGAAATTTATCGGGCAAATTTGCGGTCGGTTTCGTTAAATTTATTTTTTGGTCAAATTTGAGCTTGCTGCAAATATGGATTAGCTTTGTAGGCTTGTTTTTAATCTATTTAAAGCGGTAAATTTGAAAATGCTGGAGTAAATTTGGGCGGGTTAAATTTGCTAAAAACGAGTCAGAACGTAAATTTTAGCCCAAAGCGGGCTAAAATTTGATTACATATCCTCTTTGATTTCGTCGTTGCTGCGAACAACTAGGCCAGAGCCGTGGATGACGCTAGGGATGCATGCAGTGCAGATATCGACCTCTTCGCCGTTTTTGTGGGCGCGGATAAATACGGCGTTTTCGTTTTCCGTGCTTTTTTGTCCGCAGACGTTGCAAACTACGATATTTTCAGTTCTCATTTGTTTTCCTTTTTTAAAAATTTAGGCTTATTTTATTTAGTTTTTCGCTGATTTGAAATGATTTACGTCAAGCGCGAAGTCTCGCGTAAAAAGAAAAAATGCGAAAAGTAAATAACGAAAAAAACTTGCAAGAAAAGTCCGAAAATAGGCACCAAACAAAGCAGATAAAAGCACAGTGCGGCGGCTTTAAATTTGTATCCGCCGTAATCAAGCAAATAAAGCTCGAATTTGTGCCGCGAGAGGGCGTTTGGCGCGACGTCGATGAAAAGCAGCGAATAATAAAGATAAAAAAACGCCGGGTGCAGGGCGAGAAAATTTAGCGCGGGCACGGCTAAAATCGGCACGCAAATAAGCGCGATCAGGATAAATTTGAGCAAAATTTGACCCATAAGAGCCGTTTGGCGAGTTAGGCTGACGTTTGCTAGCTGCGCCTCGTCCACGCGGTAGTGCCTGCGGTTTATCTCGCGGGCGATCGTAGGAGTTAGAAAGCCCGCAACCGCGAGCGCGCAAAAAACCGAAAGCATCACGACCAGATATGCGCCGACGGCGTAAAATATCGCGCCGATGAGCCATTTTGCGATACCGAGGCTGAGGATTTTAGCCACCATCGGATACTCGGTCAGAGCGCCTGTCTCGCCCGATACGGCCGCGTTTAGCGCCTCGTATAGCTCGCGTCCGCCAAACATCGCGATCGCTGTGATGATTAGTGCGGAAAAAACGAGCGGCAAGATAGAGAGCGCGATAAATTTGGGCGTGAAAAGGTCCTTTATCGAAAGGCGTAAAATATCAGCGAACAACGAATCTCCATTTTATTTAAATTTATCGCCGTTTTGCGGCGAAAGGGCGTTTGGGCGCGACGGCTTTTCTAAATTTGACGCGCATTTTTTGCTTTGCGCAAAGCGGTGCGGCAAATGCTTTTAATGGCGCACAAATTTAGCGCGCGCATATATTTCGCGGCCAAATTTGACCGATTTAAAATAGGCTGCAAATTTAGCTAAATTTACTCAAATTTGTCCCATTTTTACTCGGACCGGCTAACAATGCTAGAGCTTACAAGCGGCGCAAATTTTACCGATTAAAAGGCGGCGCTTTAGCTAGCGGAGCAAAAACCGCGCTCAAATTTAAAGGCCCGTCCGCGTAAGCCGCGTCAAGCTAAATCGCAAATATTTTGGCTAAATTTAGCAACCAAAGCGGCGCAAATTTAGCCCGCAAAGCCGTCAAATTTTATTTTACCGCCTTGTACTCGGCCTCTAGCGCGGCGTAGATCTCGTCCACGCTTTTTAGTCCGCGAGCTAAAATATCGTTCATCACGGCGTTATCCTCCTTGCCGTTCCAGACTTTTTTATACGCGCCCTCTTTGTAGCCGTGATCTTGGCGGAAGCGATTTAGGACGTTTTTGCCGACGTAGCACTCGTAAAGCGAGCTGAGATTTACGCCGCATTTTAGGCTCATCGTAAAGTAAATTTTAAGCAGATCAAAGAGCGTATACTCAAAGCCCGAGCACTTATTTATGAGCATTTCGACGTCGTTTATGATCTCGTAGATGTTCTCTTCGGCGACGTTAAACGGCTCGCGGCAAAACGCCTCAAAGCCGCTGCTAGCGCAGATGTCGCTTGAGAGCTTTGCGATGTCGCCGAGGTTATTTAGCTTGTACTGTTCGAGCATCAAGCTCATCAAAAAGTGCCAGATATCCACGACTTCGACGCGCAGATTCTCTTCATTTGTTGGTGCGTTTATGCTTTTCCAGTGCTTCCAGGCAAAGCTATCTATGAGCTCGGCGCACTCCATATATATGCAGCGTTTCCAGCTGATGAGTTTGCCGTTTTTGTTTACGCCGTTTTCCCAGCCGATGCCGTTGGTATCGTCGTTTAGGCTCTGCGGGAGATTTTGGATTTGGGTGATTTTTTCAATAGCGTTCATAAATTTTACTAATTTTTAAATTTTTTTATTATAGCGAAAATTTTAAACCGCGAACTAAACGTAAAATTTAAAGCTATCCAGTTGAGAAATGAGCTCGTCAAAGAGCTTTTTGGAGTTTTGAAGTAGCCTATTATCGGCCTTGTTTTGCTCCATCAGCCTATCAAAAAGCTTTAGCGTGCCGTCCGCGATAAAATTTTTATGATTTGCGTCTTGTATCTCGGGAAGCTCTTTGCGAAGGGAGTTTGCGAGATTTGTGACGCGCGAAAATATAGGATCCTCGCCCTCTTTGACGTTTTTCATAAATTTATCGATGCTAGGCGCTATCTTTTCTAGAGCGGCTGCCAGCTCCTCTTTATCGCGAGCGTCTAGCCCGTCGCCTTTATACGAAAAGCTATATCCGTACTCGTGTGTGAGAGTGAGCGCGGATGCCGATGCGCCGGCTGTTTTGGCGCTAGCGTAGTCTACGGTTTTGTTGTTGTACATTTTTAGATTTATCTCGTCGCCGCTGCTGGTTTTAAAGCTAAAATCAAAGCTGTTTAGGCTCGCGCTTTGGTAGTTTTGTAGTTTCATGATTTGTCGTCCTTTTGGTTTTATATCGGCCAAATTTCTTTTTTCTTAATACCCCTTGCGCTAAAATCACGCAAAAAAGGATGAAAATGTGCTGTTTTGCCACGCGCGTATTTTTGCTCATTAGCGCGACCGTTTTGAGCTTTGTTTTGCACGGATTTTTCCCGCAAATTCCCGTCGTCGCGTTTTATTTTTTACTGGCAAATTTGATCTCGCTTACGATATTTTCGCTATTTTTTGCAGGCAAGCTGCCAAGCTTCGTTAAGCCCGCGGCTGTGCACTATTTTAGCTTTATCGGCGGCTTTGCGGCTGGGCTTGGGGTGGCTTTATTTAAACGCGAAAAAGCGGGGGCTAAATTTGTTAAAATAGAGCTTTTTATATTTGCTTTTTGGCTGATTTTGGCTTGCTTTTTAGCGCTAAATTTTAGCCGGCTGTCGGCAAATTTGGCTCAAATTTTTAGCGCTTAAGGCGGACGAAATGGACGAGAAAATTTTAAAATTTATCCGCAAGATGCACCTACTTAGCCTTGCCGTTTTAGATGATGGCAGACCATACTGCGCGAGCTGTTTTTACGCTTTTGATGAGGAAAATTTGGCTTTTATCGTAGCTGGCGGGGAGCAGAGCGCCCACGTGAAAGCGTTTTTAGCAGAGCCTTGCGTGGCCGGCACGGTAGCGCTTGATACGAAGGTAGTGGGCAAGATAGAGGGCGCGCAGTTTCGCGCCATAGCCGCTCCCGCAACCGCGCAGCAAAGCAAAATTTACTTCGCGCGCTTTCCTTACGCTTTGGCGATGAACCCAAGCCTTTATGCTTTGAGTCTGGGTTGGGTTAAATTTACGCATAATGCGTTGGGGTTTGGGAGGAAAATAGTCTGGCAAAGAGATTGATTTTCTTTCAGCGGCTTGTCTCGCGAGCGCTTTTGAGAGAGATTTGAAATTTTAAGTCTGCGGCAGACTACTTGTCTAGCCTTGACTTAAAATTTCTGCACAACTCTCAAAATCATCTCACGATACTTCGCCTTGTTGCTTTGCTTCCAAATTTATAGTTAAATTTGTAAATTTCAGCTTCAAATTTGAATATTAAGAAGTCAAGGCGCCGTATTTTTTCGTCAGACGAGGCAGCGGCGAGCGAGGCGAGGGAGCGTATATGTAATACGTGACCGAAGCCGACCGAGCCGATAACGAAGTATGGCGGAAAAAGACAAGCCGCCAAAATTGCCTACTTAAAGATGTCGAGTTTTTTATCGTATTCCTTTGTCTCCACTCCAAAAAACCCAAGCAACGAGCTAAAAACATTATCGTGCGAGACGGCGTCGTCTTTTTGCGCGCGCAGGCGAGCTAGCGTCGCTTCATCGTTCGTATACGCCATCATCGGGATGTGCTTTTGCGTCTCCGGCGCGATGGCGTAGGGCATGCCGTGCAGATAGATGCCGTTTTCGCCTAGGCTCTCGCCGTGATCGGAGAAGTACCAAACCGCGCTCTTATCGCCGCCCGCGGCCTTGACCGCCTTTATGACCTCGTCAATAAAAAAATCCGTAAAAAGCAGCGTGTTGT
>CAURRL010000099.1:0-5333 GCA_963526895.1 uncultured Campylobacter sp.
GGCTTAGGGTCTTTAGGTTGCCTGATTTTAGGGCGCGCGAGGGCGATGATCTGCGTAGCTTTAGCGCCGAGCTTTTCGAGCTATCCTCCGAGCTAGCTAAATTTTACGAATTTGAGGGCAAAAAGGTCCTTATCAGCCCCGTTTGCACGGTTCTAAACAAACTTCCAGGCAAAAAACATCTACAAAAGCTCACTCTAAATTTCGGCGATAAAATCGACCCCAAAGAGCTAGCCGAAAAGCTACTGCGATTTGGCTACGAGGCGGTTGATATCGTAGAGAGCGAGGGCGAGTTTTGCGTGCGCGGCGAAATCATCGACGTTTTTTGCGTCGGCGCGCAGGAGCCAAACCGCATTTTGCTATTTGATGACGAGATAGAGAGCATCAGACACTATAGCACGCAAACGCAAATTTCAAACAAAACCGAGCTAAAGAGCGTTGAAATTTCGCCTTTTATCGCGGCTCTGAGTGAGGCCGAGTTTGAAAAAACCTCCGAAAAAATAAAAGATATGCAAACGGACGCGCTAATAAGCGACCTAAAGACGCTCGGATTTTGGGCGATAGACGGTTTTATCGACTATACGTGCGAATTTAAAACGGTCTTAACGAAAAAATTTGACGGCTTTGAGCGCGATCTGGGCGAGGTGGCAAATTTGCCCGTGCTACCCGCGACTAAGGTTTATAAAGATTTAAGCGTAACTCCAAACGCCGATTTTTTCGAGCTAAATAAAAATAAAAAAATCAAAGTTTTAGCGCGCAACGTTGGTCTTTTTAACGCATTAAATTTAAGCGAATATCAAAACGTAGAGTTCGTGCAAACCGAAGCTGCGTTAAATTTGGTTTCACCGAACGAAATCATCGTCTCGCTAAATAAATTTGAAAAGAAAAAGCGCGCTAAAAAGCCAAGCTTAGTCATCGACGAGCTAAAGGCGGGCGACTACGTCGTGCACGAGGAGTACGGCATCGGTAAATTTACGGGACTTGAAAAGCTAACCGTGCTAGGCAGGACGCGCGAGTTCGTCGTGATCGTTTATCAAAACGAGGACAAGCTGCTTTTGCCAGTCGAACATCTAAATTTGATTGATAGATACGTCGCAAGTAGCGGCAGTATCGCGGTTTTAGACCGCCTGGGCAAGGCAAATTTCGCCAAGATAAAAGAAAAAGTTAGAGCCAAGCTTTTTGTAATCGCCTCAAAGATTATTTCGCTAGCCGCGCAGCGCGAGCTAATCCGCGGCGAAATCATCGAAAAAGATGACGCAGAGTATCTAAATTTCTTACAAAATGCGGGCTTTGCCTACACCAGGGATCAGGAGCGCGCCTCAAGCGACATCGCAAGCGACCTAAAAAGCGGCAAGGTGATGGATAGGCTGCTTAGCGGCGACGTGGGATTTGGTAAAACGGAAGTTGCGATGAATGCGATATTTAAGTGCGTAAAATCGGGCTTTCAGGCGCTATTTTTCGTACCGACGACGCTACTTAGCTCGCAGCATTTTAAAAGCCTAAAAGAGCGGCTGGGTAAATTTGACGTTAGCGTCTTTAAACTCGATCGCTTCACGAGCGGAAAGGAAAAAGCGGCCGCGGTTAAGGCGCTAGAGGCCGGGCAGCCTTGCGTTTGCGTTGGTACGCACTCGCTTTTATCGGTTAAGCCATCAAATTTAGGCCTCATCATCATCGACGAGGAACATAAATTTGGCGTCAAGCAAAAGGAAAAGCTAAAAGAGATTTCAAGCGCCTCGCACGTGCTATCTATGAGCGCTACTCCGATACCGCGCAGCCTAAATATGGCGCTTTCAAGCGTCAAGGGCTACTCAGTGCTACAAACTCCACCAAGCTCGCGCCTAGACGTGCGAACCAGCGTGCGCGAGTGGGACGAAAAGGCGGTAAAAGAGGCCATCATGCGCGAACTGCGCCGCGGCGGGCAAATTTTTTATATCCACAACCACATCGCCACGATGCCTCAGGCAAAAAAGCAAATTTTAGACATCATGCCAAATTTACGCATCCTCACGCTACACTCCAAGATCGACGCCAAAACGACCGAAGAGGAGATGATGAAGTTTGAAAACGGCGAGTACGACGTGCTGCTAAGCACCAGCATCGTAGAAAGCGGCATCCACCTGCCAAACGTAAACACCATCATCATCGAGGGCGCGAATAAATTCGGCATCGCAGACCTGCATCAGCTACGCGGACGCGTCGGCAGGAGCGACAAGCAGGCGTATTGCTACTTCCTGGTCGAGGATAAAAACGCCCTAAGCGCAGACGCTCTAAAACGCCTAGTTGCGCTTGAGAGTAACTCGTTTTTGGGCTCTGGCAGCGTGCTAGCCTATCACGATCTAGAAATCAGAGGCGGCGGCAACCTCGTCGGCGAAGCCCAAAGCGGCCATATCGAGGCGATCGGCTACTCGCTCTACATCAAAATGCTCGAAGAAGAGATAAATAAACTGCTAAACAAAGAGAGTTTTGAGAGCGCAAAAATCGATCTGAAACTCAGCATAAACGCGTTTTTAAACTCGGAGTTTATCGGCGAAGATAGGCTGCGTCTAGAGCTTTATAGGCGGCTTAGCAAGTGCAAAGAGGTAGCCGAGGTTTACGAGATAGAGGGCGAGATCGAGGATAGATTCGGCAAGCCCGACATCTACACCAAGCAGTTTTTAAGCCTCATTATAATTAAAATTTTAGCGATAAAAGCGGGCTTTAAAGCCATCTCAAACGCCGAGCAAAACATCGTGCTAACCGCGCAAAACGGCGAACAAACCAGACTAAGATCAAAGAGCAAAGACGATGATGACGTGATAGAAGAGATCTTGATCTATCTTAGAAAACTAAACAAAGGACGGGCGGAAAAATGATAGACTGGAATACAACTGCCGCAGCGATTTATCGGCGTAAATTTGGCGCTTTAAAAGGCGTGATAGATGTTGATTTTACGCAGCTTGAGGGGCTTATCGGGATCGAAAAGCAAAAAGAAGAGCTCGTAGAAAATACGCGAAATTTTTTAGAAGGCAAAGGCGCAAACCACGCGATACTTTGGGGTGCGCGAGGCTGTGGTAAAAGTAGCCTGGTTAAGGCCATTTTTACTAAATTTTACCCGGAGGGCTTGCGGCTAATCGAGCTAAAAAACGACGAGCTGGAGATGATACCAGAGATCATTTACGAGATCAGAGATAGCAGCTTTAAATTTATAATTTTTTGCGACGACCTTAGTTTTGAGGCTGGGGATAGGAGCTACAAATTTTTAAAACCCGTGCTTGAGGGCTCGATCGAAAAGGCGCCTAAAAACGTGCTAGTTTACGCCACATCAAACCGCCGCCACCTGATCAGCGAACTAAAAAGCGACAACGATGGCGCGAAGGTCGGCGAGACGGAGTTGCACTATAGCGACGCGGTCGAGGAAAAGATCGCGCTAAGCGATAGATTCGGGCTTTGGCTCAGCTTTTATCAGGGCAGCTTTACGGACTATCTAAAGATCGTGGATTTTTATTTTAAAGATTTCGTGGGCGACAGAGCGATGCTTCACGAGCTAGCCAAACAATACGCCCAGCTTCGCGCGAGCCGCTCGGGACGCACCGCGAGACAGTTTTATCTAAGCTATAAAGATAAAATTTGATGGCAAATTTAACTAGAGTAGGCTTTGTCGGCGACATCGTCGGACGCGCGGGACGAAGCACGGTGATACAAAATTTGCCAAAATTTAAGCGCGAATTTGAGCTTGATTTTATCGTCGCAAACGCCGAAAACGCGAGCGGAGGCTTTGGCCTAACCGCAACCAACGCGTACGAGCTGCTAGACTGCTGCATCGACGCGATCACGGGCGGCAACCACAGCTTTGATAAAAAAGACGTAGTCGCGCTGATGGACGCTCTGCCTATCATCCGTCCTTACAACCACTTCGCCGGCACGGCCGGGCGCGGAGCGATAAATTTGAGCAAAGAAGGCAAGAGCCTAAGCGTGGTAAATTTGATGGGGCACTACGGCTTGCCGCATACGAACAACGCTTTCTTGGAGGCCGAGCGCGCACTAGGCGAGTGCGAGAGCGAAAACATCCTCATAGACTTTCACGCCGAGGCCACGAGCGAGAAAAACGCGTTTTTTAGGCTATTTTGCGGACGAGTGGGAGCGATAGCTGGCACTCACACGCACGTGGGCACCGATGATCTTCAAATTTTAAACGGCACGGCCTACGTGAGCGACGTAGGGCTTAGCGGGGCGTTTGACGGCGTCATCGGCATGGACGCGGAGGCGCCCGTAAAGAGCTTTTTAACGGGACTTAAGCACTCGTTTAAGGTAAATGAAAAATGCAGGCGAATCTTTCAAATGGTCGTGTTTGAATTTGACGGCGGACGCTGCACGGATGCCTTTAAGATCCGCGTGATAGACGGCGTTAGCGAGCCTTTGGTGCAGCGCGCGGTTAAATTTATATAAGCGAGCGTAAATTTGTGCCACGCAAGGCTAGCGATGGCTTTTACTCAAATTTAAGTGCGGCAGCGTTTTGGACGATAAATTTGAGCAAGAGCCGGGCGTAAAATTTACTAATAAACAAAGAAAAAAGGAAAAACTATGGATAGCACGCAGCTTTTTTTGGCGCTAAAAAACGCGGGCGTAAAGGCTGACGCGGACGGCCCTCTTTGGTGGCCAAATGCGGGCACCTTTGAGGTCGTGGTTGGCGCCGTTTTGATACAAAATACCAACTGGAAAAACGCAGACAAGGCGCTAAATAATCTAAAAAACGCAAATTTGATGAGCTTGGAAGGTATCGTAAAAACGCCCGCGGCCGAGCTAGCTCTGCTAATAAAACCAAGCGGCTTTTATAACACCAAAGCAAAACGCCTAAAAACGCTTTGTGACGCGATTTTTAAAAAATTCGGCGATTTTGAAAATTTCAAAGAAAACGTGAGTCGCGAGTGGCTGCTTGGCGTCAAAGGCATCGGCGCGGAGACCTGCGACGCGGCGCTTTGCTACGCGTGCGGACGCGACGTGATGGTCGTAGATAGCTACGCTTTACGGATTTTGAGCTTTTTGGGGTACGAGTTTGAAAGCTACGACGAGGCGCAGGAGTGGCTGGGGGCCGTAGATAGCGAGCAGATTTGTAAAGCATACGGACGCGAGCTGGATATGAATGAAATTTACGCCAAATTTCACGGCAAGATAGTGGAGTTTTGCAAGGCGCACTTTAACGGAAAGAGGCTTGACGAAGCAGGCGAAGAGATACTAAAATCCATAAAATAGGAGCAAAGATGAAGATAAATTTTATAAATTTACAAGCCCAGTATCAAAAATACAAAAACGAAATCGACGAGCAGATCAAAGAGGTGCTAGATAGCTCGGTCTATATC
>CAURRL010000100.1:0-5280 GCA_963526895.1 uncultured Campylobacter sp.
TTGCTAGGTTACTCGGCGGCTTATTCTAGCTCTCTTGCGCCGATTTTTGATTTTTTACTTAGGTGTTTTACGTAAAAAATATAAAGCGCAGTGAGCAGGCCGACGGCGGCGAGCAGGGCGACCACGATGTGGCTAAACGCGCTCTTGTCGTAGTTTTTGCCTAGATACCAGCCCACTGCAAGCAGTATGGCGACCCAGATACCCGCACCAAGAGTCGTGTAGAGGCTAAATTTAAAAAGGTTCATCTTAGCAAGACCCGCAGGTAGGCTGATGTATTGGCGGATGCCCGGGATCAGGCGGCAGTTAAATGTCGAAATCTCGCCGTGCCTTTTGAAAAAGGCCTCAAATTTGCGCATTTTTACCTTCGTGATGCCGACGTATTTGCCGTATTTTAGCACGAGCTCGCGTCCGAAAAAGTAGCATAGATAGTAGTTAAACACGGCTCCTGCGAGGCTACCTGCCGTACCTGCGCACCACGCCAGCACTAAGCTCATCTGTCCTTGGTGCGCGAGGTAGCCCGCAGGTATCATCGCCACTTCGCTTGGAAACGGGAAAAACGAACTCTCTAAAAACATCATCAAAAATATGCCCGCATATCCCCACTCGCCGACGGTTTGGACGATAAAATTTATAAAATCGCCTAGCATTTTTCTCCTTAAATTTAAAATTATGATTTTAGCAAACTACGGTAAAATTTAGCTTTAGGCGGGTGTAATTTGGGGCTAGGGCTGTCTGAGGCGGTTAAATTTGACGGTACTACGGGCGAGTTTTAAATTTGATTGCAGGATAAATTTAGAAGATAAAGATTTGGGTTTTGCCTGCGCCTTGATAAGGTTTTGTGGAGGATTGTTGAGTTAAAAAAATGAGTTGCGGTCAAATTTGAGTTATAAATTTAACTGCGTCCGCTTGAGAGTCAAATTTGACGATAAAACCCAAATTTGACTCAAATTTTATCGGCCGACTTTAAATCGGCCAAAAAAGCTTCCGTCCTGCGCTAAAACGCAAGCGGCGCGTAATCAAAACACCGGCAGTATCGCTCCGTCGTATCTTTTTAGGATAAACTCTTTGGTCTCTGGGCTGGTTGCGGCTTTAACTAGAGCTTTGATTTTCGGGCTATTTTCGTTGCCTGCTTTGACCGCGATGATGTTGGCGTACGGGCTTTCGGTGCCTTCGATAGCTAGCGAGTCTTTTTTAGGATTCATACCGATATCAAGGACGAAATTCGTGCTTATGGCCGCAAGATCGACTTCATCTAGCGTGCGGGGTATATGCGCGCCCTCAAGCTCGACGAAATTTAGGCGCTTCGGATTTTTCACGATGTCTTTTGGCGTGGCGAGTTCGGCGCTTTTATCTAGCTCGATGAGACCCGCTTTTTGCAGGATATTTAGCGCTCTGTTGCCGTTAGTCGGATCATAGGCGATCGCGACTTTAGCGCCGTCTTTTAGCTCGCTTAGGCTCTTTATCTTTTTTGAGTAAAAGCCCAGCGGCTCGAGATGTATCGCCGCGGCGGTTATCAGAGTTGTGCCTTTTGTTTCATTGTGATTTTTTAGATACGGCCAGTGTTGAAAGAAATTCGCGTCCAAATCGCCGTCTTGCGTCGCTAAATTCGGGATCGAGTAGTCGTTTATCTCTTTGATGACTAGATCGTAGCCCTCTTTTGCTAGGACGGGTTTGATAAATTCCATGATCTCTGCGTGAGGTACAGGCGAGACGGCTACTACGATAGTGTGATCTTTATCTGCTGCATAGAGGTTAAAGGCTAGCGCCAAACTTGCTAAAATTTTAAAAACTTTCATTATATTTTCCTTTTTTGTTTTGAAAAACGGCGCTAAAAAGGTAAAAGCTTTTACGCCGTTTTATTTTTTGGAGATTTTTCTCGACTATTTTCGGTTTTTTGTCAAATTTGAGCCATAAAATTTAGGCAAAAAGCGCCTATGGCGATTTTTAAAACTAAATTTTACGATGGCAAACGAGTCAAATTTGACGCGATCAGAAGCTCGGTATCACCGCGCCTTGGTAGCGCTTAATAATAAAGTCTTTAACCTCTGGAGTTAGTATCGCTTTATCTAGAGCCTTGATTTTCGGGTTGTTTTCGTTGCCCGCCTTGGTCGCTACGTAGTTGGTGTACGGGCTGTCTTTATCTTCGAGGATCAGCGCGTCTTTGGTTGGTTTGAGGCCGACGTCTAGGGCGTAGTTTACGTTGATAAAGGCTAGTGCGACGTCATCGAGAGAGCGGGGCGTCTGTGCGGACTCCATCTCTTTAAATTTGAGATTTTTCGGGTTTTCTATGATATCGAGCGGGGATTTGTATTCGCCCTCTTTGGCCTTTACGATGCCGGCCTTTTCGAGCAAATTTATAGAGCGCGTCGAGTCTGCGGCGTTGTTTGAGATAGCGATGATATCGCCGTTTTTTAGCTCGTCTAGGCTTTTTATCTTTTTAGAATACGCCCCCATAGGCTCGACGTGTACGCCGACGGTCGGTACGATGTGGGTGCCTTTGTCTTTGTTAAACGACTTCATATACGGTAGACCCTGGAAGTAGTTGGCGTCAAGTTCGCCGTTTTCGACGGCGATGTTTGGGATCACGTAGTCGTTAAAGATTTTAATGTCAAGCTTGTAGCCTTCTTTTTCTAGGATCGGCTTTACGACCTCTTCTAAAATCTCGGCGTGAGGCACGGGAGATGCGCCTACGGTGATGGTTTTGTCGCTAGCATACAGGCCGCTAGCTAGAAGCGCGCCAAGAAGTATTTTTGAAAATTGCATTATTATTCCTTTTTTGATAAAAAACGGCGCTAAAAAGGTAAAAGCTTTTACGCCGTTTATTGTAAGAGCGGTCTCTAAACTAAATTTGGATTCGTCGTTTTGCTAAATTTGCCCGTGCCGCTAAATTTGAGCGGGCTAGGCTAATTTTGATTAAAACGTCGGGATTATCGCGCCTTTATATTTTTCCTCGATAAATTTCTTTACTTCCGGGCTTGTTACGGCTTTATCTAGAGCTTTGATTTTCGGGCTATTTTCGTTGCCGACTTTGACCACGACGTAGTTGGTGTACGGGCTATCTTTGCTCTCAAGCACGAGCGCGTCTTTGGTTGGGTTTAGGTTGGCGTTTAGAGCATAGTTTGTGTTGATAACTGCGATGGTGACGTCATCAAGAGTGCGAGGCACTTGAGCGGTCTCGATCTCTTCAAATTTTAGCTTTTTCGGGTTTTCCGTGATATCAAGCGGAGTTTTTAGAGGGTTGTCGTTTAGTTTGATCAGACCTGCGCTAGCTAGCACGTCAAGCGCGCGGCTCTCGTTTGTCGGGTCGTTTGGTATTGCTACGGTGCTGCCGTCTTTTAGCTCTTTTATATCTTTTATCTTTTTAGAGTAAAAACACATAGGCTCGAGGTGAACGCCTACGGTTTTAACTAGATGAGTGCCTTTGTTTTTGTTAAATTCCTCAAGATACGGCAAGTGCTGGAAGTAGTTAGCGTCTAGATCGCCGTCTTCTGTGGCTAAATTTGGAGTAGAGTAGTCGTTAAATTCTTTGATCTCAAGAGTAAAGCCGTCTTTTGCTAGGATTGGTTTTACGACTTCTAAAATTTCAGCGTGCGGAACCGGCGTAGCGCCTACGACGATTTTCTCGGCTGCATTTGCTGCGACTGTTAAGCTTAGAGCGACTAGAGAGTATTTGAGTAGATTTTTCATTTTATATCCTTTTTAAAATTTGGCTAGCATTTAAAAAAGGATATGAGCGGAGGCTTAAATTTCTTTTTAAATGCTTAGCAAGACTAAGCGCTTAAAAAGAAATTTTGCGCTTAGCGTTAGTCTTTCGACGACTTAAGTTGAGTGAAGCGACGCATTTCGCACATATCTGATTTCATTTTCTATCCTTTCTCTGTAAAATTAATTTCGGGATTTTATGCAAAAAAAGTTTAAAAGAAAATAAAATCAGACGTAAAAAATCATTTCTTTGTGATCTTATAAATAAAATTTCCTAATGATTGGAAAATTTGAACCATTATGATTAAAATCACGACGGTATAAAGCATGATATCGGGGCGAAATCTCTGGTAGCCGTAGTTTATCGCAACAGATCCTAGCCCGCCGCCGCCGACTGCGCCAGCCATCGCCGAAAAGCCGATGATAACGATAAGCGTAAGTGTGATGGAGGCTACGATACCTGGCAATGCTTCTACAAACATCACCTTAAAAATGATCTGGAAATTTGAGCTACCAAAGCTTCTGGCGGCCTCGATGATGCCTTTATCGACCTCTTTTAGCGCGCTCTCTATGAGCCTAGCGATAAACGGCGCCGCGCCGATAGTAAGCGGAACGATAGCTGCGCTGGTGCCGATACTGGTGCCTACGATCAGGCGTGTGAGCGGGAAAAGTACGATGATGAGGATGATAAAAGGAAAGCTCCTTAGCGTATTTACCGTGATATCAAGCGCGATAAATAGCGGTTTGTTCGGTTTTAGGCCGTCCTGCGCGGAAAGGACGAGCAAGATAGCGGGCACTAGACCTATCAAAAACGCTAAAAGTGTCGAAACCACGCTCATATAGAGCGTTTCGCCGATAGCCGGGAGCAAAATGCGCTCGAAAACGTCGGGAAATTTAGAAAAATCTATACCAAACATCACGCCACCTCCCATAATACGCCGCTTTGCTTGATATACTCGGTCACGCGCGCTTCGTCTTTTGGATCGACGTTTATGACGAGCGAGCCTAGCACGTTTTCGTTTAGCTTTTCAAGCTTGCCCCAGACGATGTTAAAGTCGATGTTTAGCGTGCGCGCCATGTGCGTGATGACGCTATTTTGCGCGACTTCTTTGGGGAAAAAGAGCCTGATATTTACGCCCTCGCTCGGTAAAATTTCATCCTCGCCGAGGAATTCCTTCATCTTTTCATCTGGCTTTAAAAATAGCTCCTCGATCGTGCCGCTACCGATTATCTTGCCGCTTTCTAGTAGCACTGCGCGGCGCGCGATGCTTTTTACAACCTCCATCTCGTGCGTGACCAAAACGACGCTGATGTTTAGCGTTTGATTGATCTGTTTTAAAAGCTCGAGTATTGAATTTGTCGTATTTGGATCAAGAGCCGAAGTCGCCTCGTCGCTTAGTAAAATTTTAGGATTTAAAGCAAGCGCTCTAGCGATGGCGACACGTTGTTTTTGGCCGCCGCTTAGTTCGCCGGGGTAGCTTGCGACTTTGTTTGCAAGGCCTACTAGCTCTAGTAGCTCGCTAACTCTTTTTTTGATTTCGCCGTCTGAGTAACTCCAAAATTTAAGCGGAGTCGCTA
>CAURRL010000101.1:0-5238 GCA_963526895.1 uncultured Campylobacter sp.
GACGAGGTCTTAGATCAGCTAAACGAGCGCGAAAAAGCCGTCATCAGGATGAGATTTGGCCTTTTAGATGACGAGAGCGACCGCACGCTAGAAGAGATAGGCAAGGAGCTAAACGTAACCCGCGAGCGCGTCCGTCAGATCGAAAGCTCTGCTATAAAAAAACTAAACCACCCAAAAGTCGGTAGAAAACTCAAAAACTACATCGAGGGCTAAATTTAGCCCTCCCTTTTATAGCCGATCGGCAAATAAAATCAACTACCAAATTTAAAGAAAATCCAAAGGCGCAAAGATGAGTCAAGAGCTCCTAGCCGAGATAAAATTTCGCGGCATAGTTTCTAATGTTTTACTAATCGGCGGCTGTATGTCTATTTGGATCTTGTGCGAATTTTACAGCCGCGTCTCGCTGGCTAGATTTTTGACCGCCGTGTTTTTCGTTTGCCTTATCTTTCTCGCATCGATGATCTTTAGGCTTCTTGCCGCTAGACAAATTTCCAAACTCTCCGCAAGCAAACTTTTTATCAAAACTTCCTCCGCGCTAATCGCGGCGGCGCTAATGGCGATTTTATGGTTATCTATGGCTTTGTATTCAATAAAATATGTCGGTTTTGGCGCGGTAGAGTATGCCGCGGCGCAGATCGGAGGCTCTTTTGTCGACAATGCTTATTCTATAATCGGAGCGGTCGCAAATAATTTTTTAAATATACAAGGCACGCCCCTTACGATATTTCTTACCACAGACTCTATTCTAACTATCTACTTTTGGCTTATGCTTGGCACGTCGTATTACCTACTCGGCAAAGACACGCAAAGTAAATTTTTCTACTTCTGCGCCGGCTTAGCTTTTATGAGCATAGCGCTTCAGCTTATCGATATTTCGCCACTTAACGATTCAGTGTCTCCTTACGCGCTGCTTACGATAGCGCTTTTGATCCCGCTTTGCGAACTAGCGGCCTGGATCAGGATCAAAAATATCATTCCTGCACAGCCCTAAAATTTATAAATTTCAAATTTCATCGCAGCTACCACGCTTGCCGTTTCGCTAAATTTTATCAAAAACTACACCAATGCCGCCCCTCAAATTTACCCGCAAAACAAAACCTGCAAATTTATAATAAATTCATCGCTGTTTTTGTAATATACTACTATTTATTTATGGGTTAAAAGTACTAATTTTAGGCCTATAAATAAATATAATTTAAAAACTTAAGGAAAAATATGAGTAAATTTCACTCTTTCGCGCTAGCTCTTGCGCTGTGCGCGAGTTCGCTTTTTGCTGACCGCGTCGTAACCGATCAGCTAGGCCGTGACGTCACGCTACCAGACGAAGTTAAGCGCATAGTCGTGCTTCAGCACCAAAGCCTAAACGCGCTAAATGAACTAAACGCGCTAGATAAGGTTGTCGGCGTGCAGGAGTCGTGGGAGAAGTCGCTCGGTAAAAACTACATCCGACTAGCGCCGAGCCTAAAAGATATGCCAACCCCTGGCGATCTAAAGGTCATCAACTACGAGGCGGTGCTTAAGCTAAAGCCCGACGTCGTGATCGTCACGAACTACATCCCGCAAGAATACATCGACAAAATGACGGAGCTCAAAATCCCAGTCGTCGCCGTTAGTTTTCAGCGCAGCGACGCCGCCGATAAAAGCAAGCTAAATCCGACCTTCAAAGACGATGAAGCCGCCTACACCGAGGGCTTTTACGACGGCATAGAGCTTCTTGGCAAGGTTGCAAACCGCGAGAAGGAGGCCGCCGAGCTCATAAGCTTCGTCAAAACCTCGCAAGAGCAACTAAAGGCTAAATTTAGCGACTTCATCGTAGATAAAAGACCTAAAATTTACATGGCAAATCCCGATCTCACGACCTACTGCAGCGGTAAATACACGGGCATAATGTTTATGCGTGCAGGCGCGCAAAACGTCGCAGCAGAGAGTATCAAGGGCTACAAGCAGGTCTCTGCCGAGCAAATTTTAGCGTGGGCGCCGCAGATGATCTTCGTGCAGGATCGCTATCCGCAGGTACCCGCCGAGCTTAAATCCAATCCTCAGCTTGCAAATTTAAGCGCGGTTAAAGAGGATAAAATTTACATGATGCCCGAATACGCCAAAGCGTGGGGCTATCCGACTGCCGAAGCCATGGCGCTTGGCGAGTGGTGGCTAGCGATGAAGCTCTATCCGACGCACTTTGACGAGGCGGAGTTTAACAAAAAAGTGGAGGAATTTTATCAAAAATTCTACCGCACGAGCTATAAATGAAATTTTCCGCCCTGCTACTGCTCTGGGTCCTGCTCTTTGCGGTATCGCTGGGCATCGGGCAGTATCCGGTTAGCCTAGAGGAGACGGGTAAAATTTTACTCGGCTCCTCCGCCGATGAGACGGCAAAAAGCGTGGTGCTTGATATCCGCATTCCGCGCGCCCTACTTTCGAGCCTTTGCGGCGGGATACTGGCGCTTAGCGGCCTTGCGCTTCAGGCGGTGTTTAAAAACCCGCTCGTAGGCCCGCACATCGTGGGCGTTAGCACCGCGGCGGCATTTGGCGGTGCGCTTTGCATCATGCTTGGCTTTGGCTCCTATTTTATCGTGGGTTTTGCCTTCTTTTTTGGCCTTGCAGCGCTTTTTATGCTCTATTTTATCGCCAAATTCGTCTCGCGCAGCGACGTCTTTTCGCTCATCTTAGCAGGCATCGTCATAAACGGCGTGTTTGCCGCGCTAACGAGCCTCGTGCAGTATCTAGCCGACAACGAAGACGTGCTGCCAAACATCATCTACTGGCTGCTTGGCAGCTTCGTGCGCGCAGACTACGACAAGCTCATCATGCTCGCCGCAGTTTCGGCGCCCTGCGTCGCGGCGCTCATCGCGATGCGGTGGCGGTTTAACCTACTCAGCCTAGAAGACGGTGATCTAAAGGTGCTCGGCGTAAACATCGTGCGGCTGCGCTCGGTCATCCTCGTCATCTGCACGCTGCTAGTCGCCGCGCAGGTCAGCGTCAGCGGAAACATCGGCTGGATCGGCCTGGTGGTGCCGCACGTCGCTAGGATGATATTTGGTAGCGACCACTTGCGCTCTATGCCCGCTTGCTTCGTAGCTGGAGCCGTTTTTATGCTCGCCATCGACGACGTATCGCGCTCGATCAGCTCTAGCGAAGTGCCGCTTAGCATCATCTCCGCGCTCATCGGCAGCCCGATATTCGCCATCCTCTTAAAAAGGAGCGCCGATGCGAACAGAAGGTAGTTTGCTCTCGATCAAAGACGCGGGATTTTTCTACGAAGAGGGCAAATTTCTTTTTAGAAATTTGAGCTTTGAGATTGAGCGCGGTCAAATTTTAGCGATTTTAGGACTTAACGGTCAGGGCAAAAGCACGCTGATGTCGTGCATGATGGGAATTTTGAGTCTCAAAGAGGGGCAGCTTAGCACGCAGGCGAAATTTGGCTTTTTGCCGCAAAGCTTTAGCGTGGCGTTTGATTACAGCGTGCAAGACATCGTAGCGATGGGGCGCGTGCGCGATATTTCGCTATTTTCAAAGCCGAGTAAACGCGACGTGCAGATCTGCCTGGACGCGCTTGAGAGCCTTGAAATCTCGCACCTGAAAAACAAGCGCTTCAACTCGCTCTCGGGCGGTCAAAAGCAGCTCGTGCTCTTTGCCAGAGCGATCGCGAGCAAGAGCGAAATTCTGTTTTTAGACGAGCCTGCTAGCGCGCTTGATATCAAAAACCAAGACCGCGTGCTAAGCCTCATCGTGAATTTAAAGCAAAAAAGCAACGCCAGCATCGTTTTTACCACGCATCAGCCAAACCACGCCCTTGCGGTGGCGGACCGCACGCTCATTTTAAAGGACGATCTTAGCTACGTTTATGGGCTCAGCGCCGAGGTTTTGAACGAGGAAAATTTAAACGAGCTTTACCGAGTGCGGATGAAAACAGCAAAATTTGACGTTGCAGGCGAGCAGATAAGCAGCATCACGCAGATTTTCAGCGCGCAGGTGAAGTAGTTTTTAGTGTTTTAATCGGCAAAATTTGTACTGTACATAAAACTATGCGTAAAATTTTATGTATTTTTAGAAATTTACACGGAGTAAAATTTGCCGATTTTAATTTTATATCGGTATTTACGCGATTTGCGAGCTTTGCGACATTTATTAAATTCCACGTAAGCCGCCCAAGCTACACGGCACTAAATTCTATATTTTACGCTCGCGGCCTTAAATCATCTTTCATTTTACGCACTCAAATTTGACGCAAACGATCTCTTTTCGACGGCTCGCAACTTTGCCTTTTGTATTTTAGATCGCGATTATCCGCCTGCTTACTTGGGTTAAATTTAATAAAAATTTTAAGCTTGTTTGTGTAAAATTTTTATTAAATTAATAAAAGGCAAAATGTGCAAGAAAACTTCATAAGGCGCATAAGCACGGCAAGAGCGCTTGGTATGACGTCGGGGATTTTGGTTATTTTAAATTTGCTCTCGCAAGAGATGGTTTTACCCAAAAGCCTCTTTGATATCGCAACGAGCGCGCGCGTAGCGATGTTGTTTGTCTCCGTTATCTGCCTTTACGGCGCGATATCAAAGGTAAACAGACTCGCCGGCGGAGGAGTATTTAAGCTTTACCGCATTTTTATCACCATTAGCAGCGCGATGATTTTACTAAGCTTTAGCGCGAACTACGCTCCCGCCAGCACGCACAAGGTCCTATTTTTCATCATTTGTGCCGTGGCGGTACTTGCGTTTTTGCTTTGGATAAAGATAAATTTAAAACTCGGCGCCGTCACGCAAAACGCCCTATTTTCAGGCTATGCGATGCTTTGCGTGATTGGCACTTTTATCGCTGCGGCACTAAAGCTTTTACTCACCAAAGCCCTGCGCGATCCATACCCTATCGAGCTTGCGGTGCTTGGTATCTACCTAGCGTTAGGGTTTATCTACGTGCTTGCTTGGTCGAGGGTCGATTACGTCGAAAATCGCAACCCGGAAAGCCAAATTTAAAATTTGATTGCTCCTCGTCAAATTTAAGCTAGGTCAAATTTAAATTTATCGCAAATCTGCAAATTTGAGCTAACTACGGCTTTAAATTTGACCCCGCAAAACTCCAAATTTATCTCTTAAAATGCGCCTAAAAATTTTGCTTCCGCTACGTCTGCTTCGTATTTTTCGCCGCTTATGACAAGCTCAGGACGAAACATAAAGTTTCTTTGCTCTAGCCACGTTTTAAATTAGGCAGGCAAGCATTGCGCCTCCTGCGGGTTTATCA
>CAURRL010000102.1:0-5224 GCA_963526895.1 uncultured Campylobacter sp.
CTTGGCCGATCGTTGCTAGCGCGGAGGTCGAGTAAAATTTGAGCTAAATTTATGGCTTGGATGATAAATTTAGCTGAGGTTTTGAAAGTCAAAAACGGTGAGATTTGATGACTGATTCGGCGTCAAATTTACTCGGCTTTGAGATGCGTTAAATTTGACAGCAAAGTCGCAATGATTTTTCTGAAAGTAAAAATAGATAAAACTGCCGCAAATTTGGCGGCAAAATAAATTTAAAAACAAAAAAAGAAACGCAGAAGGTAAGATAAAAATAAAAAACAAGGAGGCGCAATGGAAGAGAGAGCGTTTTATAGACCTACTATCGACGAGGCCGAGATTACGCTCATCAAAGAGGCCCTAAAAGACCACGGTTCGGTGATCGTGGAGAGGTTGGAGTCCGAGCTTAGGGAGTATTTTGGCGTAAAGCATGCCGTTACGACCAATAACAATAGCGCCGCTCACCATTTGGCGCTTTGCTCGATGGATCTAAAACGCGGCGACAAGATCATCTGCTCGGTAAACTCTACTCCGAGCGTGGCGCAGGCGATCAGACACTTTGACGCCGAGCCGATATTTGTGGATATCAACGAAGACGACTTTAATATGAACCCCCAGTCGCTGCGAGATACGCTAAAAGTGCACAACCACAAAAAGCTAAAAGGTATCTTTGTAAACCACGTCGGAGGACAGGCGTCGGAGATGGACGAGATCTACGCTATCGCGCGGGAGTACGACGTAAAGGTGCTAGACGACGCTGGCAAGTCCGTCGGCCTAACATATAACGGCGTAAAAATCGGCTCTGATGACCGCTCGCTTATCTCTTGCTTTAACGTGCATTCGCAGCTCACAAACCCTATCGCAACGGCCGGCTTTATGTTAACGGACGACGATGCTATCGCCGAGCGCGCTAGGTTGCTGCGAAACCACGCGATCGTAAAGGGCGGCATAGACAAAGACGGCAACCTAGGCTACGTCTACGACGTCGTAGATATCGGCGTGAAGTATGATCTGACGGGCCTTTGCGCAGCGTATGCGGTGGCTCAGTTTGAAAAGACGGATAAATTTATCGCTCGGCGCAGACAGATCGCCGCCATCTACGACAAAGAGCTCGCAGACTGCCCGCACGTCTCGCTACCGATCAAAAAGCGCGACCACGTCTATATCCAGTACATCATCAAGATCGACAAAAACCGCGACGGGTTTGCTAAGGAGCTACTAGAGCGCGGCATCCATACGGCGCTTCACTACAAGCCGATGCACCTTTTAAGCTATTATAAAAGCAAATACGGGCTTAAGGTAAATTCATTCCCGAATGCGCTAAAAACCTATCAGCAGGTGCTTTCGCTGCCCGTTTACAACGCGCTTAGCGACGAAGAGGTCGCCTATATCTGCGAGAGCGTGCGAGAAGTAGCTAAAACGCGTGTTTAAAAGGAAAATTTACGCCTTTGCGCAGGATTATTTTTACTCTCCAAATTTACGGCAAAAGTGCCTAGCTATCGCGCTTTTGCCGCTTAGCTGGATTTACTGCGCGGGCGTGGTTTTAAAATCCAAATTTAGCAAAACTTTGGATTTTGGCATTCCGATTATCAGCATCGGAAATTTAACCCTAGGCGGCAGTGGAAAGACGCCGCTGGGTATTGCTATATTAAACGAATTTGAGGGTGGCTGCGTCGTGTTACGAGGCTACGGTAGAGCTTCAAAAGGACTCATAAAAGTCGCAATCTCGGGTGAAATTTTAACCGATGTAAAAACTAGCGGCGACGAAGCCATGGAGTACGCAAAAAGCGTAAAAAACGCAAACGTCATCGTGAGCGAAAACCGCGATATCGCGATAAAAGAAGCCAAAAATTTGGGCGCAAAGTACGTGCTACTAGACGACGGCTTCGGTAAATTTCACATCAAAAAATTTAATGTCCTAATCCGCCCATCGGCAAAGCCGTATTTTGATTTCGTCCTGCCTAGCGGCGCGTATCGCTACCCGAGCAAATTTTACGCCAAAGCCGACTACGTCGTAAAAGAGGGCGAGGATTTTACTCGTGCGAGCGAAATCATAAATCAAACTACAAAGATGGTTTTAGTGACCGCTATCGCAAATCCGCAGCGTTTGGAGTCATATTTTAGACTTTGCGTAGGGCGCGAGATTTACCCCGATCACTACGCGTTTTCGCGGGATGAGCTGGCAGAAATCCTAGCCAGCTACGGCGCGACCTCGCTTTTGGTAACGCGAAAAGACGCCGTAAAGATGGAGGAGTTTGGCCTGCCGCTCTCCGTTATCGCGCTAAAAACGACGTTGGCGGAAAAATTCTATAATCTCCTAAAAATTTAGGACGCTTTAAATGAAATTTATACTAACTTCTTGCGCCGATAAGGCCGCAGCCAAAGCTCTAGCCAAAAAGCTCGTAAAAACTAAATTTGCCGCTTGCGCCAGCGTTTTTAAGGCAAATAGCGTTTATTTTTGGGACGGTGAGATAAAGGACGAAAAGGAGCGAGTCTTGCTCATAAAAACTGCGGTTAAATTTAAAAAAGTCTCTAAATTTATCGAGAAACATCACGACTACGAGCTGCCTGAGATTGTGGCTTTTAAGGCGGATAAAGCTAGCAAAAAATACAAAAAATGGATAAAAAAGGAAAGTAAATGAAGTTATTTCAAACTAGAGCGAGTGCGGGCGAGAGCCTAAAAAGCGTGGAATTTAGCCAGGCGCTACTAAGCCCTAGCTCCGCTCACGGCGGGCTTTACGCACCGACGCAGTTACCGCAGCTGGACGCAAATTTCTTTGCGGAGGCGGTAAATTTAACCTACGCACAAATAGCTCTGAAAATCATAGAGAAATTTGGATTTGACGCGGACGCGGCGATGTTTGAGAGGGCTGTGAAGCGGTACGAGAGATTTGACGATCCACAAAATCCCGTGCAAGTGCGAAAAATCGGCGAAAACCTCTACGTAAACGAGCTTTATCACGGACCTACGCGCGCGTTTAAGGATATGGCGCTACAGCCCTTTGGCGCGCTACTTAGCGAGCTAGCCGCAAAAAGAGGCGAAAAATATCTCATAATGTGCGCCACCAGCGGCGACACGGGACCTGCGACGCTAGAGACCTTTGCAGACGCACCGGGCGTCAAGGTCGTCTGCCTCTATCCAAAAGACGGCACTAGCGAGGTACAGCGCCTACAAATGATAAACGCAGACGCCGCAAACCTCAAAGTAATCGGCATCGAGGGCAACTTCGACGATGCGCAGCGCGCGCTAAAAAGCCTGTTGGCTAGCGAGAAATTTAAAGAGCGCCTAAGCGCGGCCGGACTCTCGCTCTCAGCGGCAAATTCGGTAAATTTCGGCCGAATTTTATTTCAGATCATCTATCACGTTTACGCTCACGTTTATCTGCTAAAAACGGGCGAGCTAAAAGGCAAATTTGACATCGTAGTGCCTAGCGGTAACTTCGGCAACGCTCTGGGCGCATACTACGCTAAAAAAATGGGCGCGAAAATCGACAAAATCAAAATCGTCTCAAACGCAAACAACATCCTGACCGAGTTTTTCACGCAGGGACGATACGATCTGCGCGGCAAAAGTCTGATTAAAACGATCAGCCCTGCGATGGATATCCTGGTTTCATCAAACGTCGAGAGGCTGCTTTTTGATAAATTCGGCGCCGTGCGAACTAAGGAACTGATGGATAGTCTTGCTAGCGAGGGCTTTTACGAGCTTTCAAAGAGCGAGCTAGACGCGCTAAAAGAGGACTTTTGCGCTGATTTTTGCAGTGACGCGGAGTGCGAGAAATACATAAAAGAGTGGGCGGCAAAAGGCGTCGCAGTCGATCCGCACACGGCTACATGCTTTAAAGCGGCGGCGAATTTAGCGCGTCCGTGCGTGATAATATCTACCGCGCACTGGGTCAAATTTGCTCCGAGTATGTTTAAGGCGCTAAAAAACGAAACGCTAAAAGACGAAAAAAGTGGGCTTGAGGCCTTGGCGGCGGAGTTTAACGATGACGTGCCAGGCGCGATAAAGTCGCTATTTACAAAAGCTGCCGTGCATAATGAAATCGCCGCAAAGAGCGAAATAGAAGCTAAAATTTTAGCCTGGATCGAGCGATGATCATCATCCCTGCAAGGCTCGCCTCGACGCGAATGCCTAATAAAATTTTACGCGAGATAAACGGCGTTCCGATGTTTGTCGCTACGGCACGCAGGGTGAGCGCGGCTGACGAGGTCGTGATCGCCGCAGACGACGAGGGCGTGGCGCAGATCGCGCAAAAATTCGGCTTTAAGGCCGTGATGACGAGCCAGACGCATCAAAGCGGAACCGACCGCATCAACGAAGCTGCGGGAATACTCGGCGTCAAAGATAGCGAAATCATCATAAACGTGCAGGCCGATGAACCCTTTATCGAGCCTGAAAATATCGTCAAATTTAGAGAATTTTGCGAGAAAAACGCGGAGAGAGCGTTTATGTTTTCGTGTTTTAAAACCGTCGGCGGCGAGCTAGCGGACGATAAAAACCTGGTCAAAGTAGTGACCGACGACGCTGGCTACGCGCTATATTTTTCGCGCTCGCGCATCCCGTTTGACCGCGCGCCGTTTGACGCGTACAAGGCGCATCTGGGCATCTACGGCTACAGTGCGGAAAATTTGAAAAGATTTTGCTCCTTTGCGCCTTCGACGCTCGAAAATACCGAAAAGCTAGAACAACTGCGCGCGCTATCAAACGGCGAAAAAATCCTCATGCTCGAAGTGCAAAGCGACAGCATCGGCATCGACTGCGAGGAGGATCTGCAAAGGGCACGGGCGAAATTCGGCATTGAGTTAGATTAACGCCCAAAGCCCTGAAATTTGGTAAATTTGCCCAAAGGAAAAATGCATGACTAATGATAAATTTACCGAACAGGTCACGACTTTGGCGAAATTTTTGCAAACATACTGCGGCGACAAACATGCGCTAGAGACGAAGCGCGAGATAAATTTGGAGCTAGCCTATAAGGGCGAAAATCTAAACCGTAGTGTGCAGACGCACCTTTGCGCGGAGTGCGAGCAGCTGTTTTTTTATGCTCACGAGCGGCTTTTGGCCTGTTCCCACGATATCAAACCAAGCTGCCGCAACTGCCCGCATCCGTGCTATGAAAAGCCTAGATGGACGCAGATGGCAAAGATAATGAGATATAGTGGCGTGACGCTCGGGCTTGTGAAGCTTAAAAATATATTTACGTTTGCAAAAACGGCGGAGTAGGGC
>CAURRL010000103.1:0-5181 GCA_963526895.1 uncultured Campylobacter sp.
GCTCGACTCCGGTGGATTTTCTGCAAAAATGCGGAGTTGAGCTCGACGCGGATAAAGATCCGGTCGTAAATGAGCACTATGAAAGTAGCGTCGGCGGGCTATATATCGGCGGCGACATCGTGCTAAAAAACGGCGGCTCGATCGTGCTCGCGCTAAATCACGCGCATAAGGTAGTCCAAGACATCAAGGAAAAATAGAATTGAGAGCGTTAAATTTAGTCTTATTTTTTATCTGCGGTTGTTTGCTCACGCTGGGCGGATATTATTTGTATTTCGAGTTTACGAAGCCTTTGCCAAAGCCTACGGAGCTCGCCGTACAGATAATGAACGTCGAAGAGATACCTAAAAACGAGCGCGTAAATATCCCGATTAAAGAAAATTTGATCCAGCAAGGTCAAACCGCGCCACAGGAAAAATACGCTAAAAATTTGGACGTAAACGATACAGACGCGCCTATTTTCGGGGGTGAAGCTGAACTAAAAGAACAAATCCGCGTCCTGCGCGCTCAAAACAAGCTGCTTTATGACGACAACGTCGATCTAGTCGGTAAAAATCTAGAAATCTCAAATCTCTTAAACGATCAACAAGCCGAGCTAGAAACCAGGCGAAAACAAGCTGCCAGCGCCAACGACAAACAGCGTCTAAGTGCGATCGACGAGCTAAATAAAAAACTAGCCAAAGCGCAGGAAGAAAACGAGAAAAATAAAAACTTAGAGCAAAATTTGACTTCGCTTCGCAGCGAGATCAAAACCTTAAAAGCCGAGCTTGAAAAAAAGCAGAGCGAATTTGACAAATCAAGCGCCAAAACGCAAAGCGAAAGTCAAAATGCTCTAAAACAGCTCGAGGCTCAAAACGACGAGCTAAAAAACGAAGCGACTTCTGCTAAGACTAAATTTGAAAGCGAACTAAGAACTGCGACCGAAGAGGCCACAAAACTAAAGAGCGAAAATGCTAGGCTCACAAACGAGCTGGGACTAAAAGATAGCGAGATAAAAAGGATCGCGAGCGAATACAACGCTCAGGCGCTAAATGCTCAAAATTCAGCTAAAAGCAAGATCGCAGCTCTAGAAAAAGAGCAAAATGCGGACAGAAAAAAAATCAGCGAGCTTGAAGCAAGTCTCGAAAACGCAAATAAAAAAGCCGAGTCAAAAGCTAAGCTGAAGTCGATAAATAGCGAGCTAAACGCGACAAATAAAGAGCTAGTCGCAAAGCTAGAAAAAGAAAAAAAAGGCTTTGAAAAAGAGGTCGAAAAAATCCTGGCTATGCATAAAACAGAGTTTGATAAGCTAAAAAATCAGCTCGAAAAAGAGCGTCAAGATACCGAGCGAAACGTAACCGAGCTAAAGGGTAAAATTTACGAGCTAGAAGAACAGGTTTCAAAAAAAGATAGTTCGTTAAAAAGTGCAGAGGCTAAGGTGGTCGATCTAAATGAATCGCTAAATATCCAAAAAGAGCTGCTAGCAGACGAGATCGCCGCGAGCAAAAAAAATATCCAAAACTATAAAATTTTAAATAACAAAATCACGACTTTAGTTGAAAATAACATCAAAACCGCCAAAGAAAACAAAGAGCAACTAGATGCTCTAAATGAGCTTTTGACGCAAAAAGACGCAGAGCTCGCGACTCTAAGAAAACAGATACAAGACGGAGCTAAAGATCTAAGCGACACGAAGGAAAATTTAGCTAAAACAAGTACGCAAAAAAACATCGCAAAGGGCGAAGTGGCGCAGATACTAACCAAAAATGAAGAGCTGATGAGCGAAAATGAAAATCTAAAAAAGATAATCCAGCTAAATTTTAGAGCCGAAGTGCCTAAAAAGGTTGTTTTCATCGCTTCTGTCGAGTGCTCGGACATGAGCGCGGGCTCAGACAGGCCGACGCAAGTTTGCAAAAACAAGGTAAGCGACTTTTTGCAGAGTTATAATTCAAATTATTATTTTGAAATCACGCCGATAGTGAGCCGCGGTAACTTTATCGCCACTTCAAAAGCGGCAAAAGTGATCCCGCAAGACGAGCTAGAAAAGATCGACTCGTACGCAAATTTCGGTATCGGCAAAGAGCGCGCCAAGGTTGCCGGCGAGATGATAAAAGATGAATTCGGCGACTTTTCGCGCATATCGTACAGTAACGACATCATCACCTCTCAAGATAAGCAAGGATTTATCATCAAGGTATATAGATGATAATCACTCAGCCCAAAAATGGCTACCGCTACAACAGTGACACGATGTTTTTATATGGCTTTATCTGCGAGGGCGGAGTACGCGGCGAGGTGCTAGAGGTAGGTTGCGGTAGTGGGGTTTTGGGGCTGCTTTTAAAGCGCGATTTTCCCAAAATTTCGCTTAGCTTGCTTGATGTTTTAGAAGCTAACGTAAATTTAGCCGCCGAAAATGCTAGCCAAAACGGGCTTGAAGCCGAGTTTATAACGTCTGATTTTGCTAAATTTAAGAGCGAAAAAAGATATGATCTCATCGTCTCAAACCCGCCCTTTTACCACGACGGCGCGAAAAAAAGCGAAAACGAGCACCTTCGCACCGCTAGATATAGCGAAAATTTGCCGCTTAGCGAGCTTGTGGGTAGCGCAAATTCGCTGCTAAAGCCGCGCGGAGTTTTTAGCTTTTGCTACGACGCTAAGCGCCTAGCTGAAATTTTGCTTTGTTTGAGCGAATTTAAATTTACGCTTACTAGGCTTTGTTTTGTGCATCCAAAAGCGGATGGCGCGGCAAATTTAGTACTAATCGAGGCTAAAAAAAGCTCAAAATCCTTGACTCGAATTTTACCGCCGATTTTTGTTTTTGAAGGCGGCGTTTATAGTAAAAAGGCAGCTGAAATTTTAGCTACGGCAAACACGCAAAGCAAGGACGCGGCGGAGTGAATTTGCTAAGACAAAGCGGCTTTGATTATGAATTTGACGCTAGCAAGTGTGAGCTGTGCGGCGGCAAATGCTGCACTGGCGAGAGCGGCTATATATGGATAAGCTCGGCAGAAATCTCGGCGCTAGCGGAGCATCTAAAAATGAGAGAGGATGAGTTTAGATCGCGATTTTTAGATAAATTCGGATATAAATTTAGCCTCAAAGAAAAGCCCTACGAGGGCGGATTTGCGTGCGTATTTTTTGACGAAACGGCAAAAAACTGCTCGGTTTACGACTTTCGCCCGAGCCAGTGCCGCACCTTTCCGTTTTGGGACTATTTTAAGGATAAAATCAATGAATTGGAGAAAGAATGCGCGGGAATAAGGCGATTTTAAAATTTATATTGGCGGCCTTGCTTGTTTGTTTTGCTACCGCCAAAGACGGTTTTGATGAGAATTTATACGTTATCAAGGCGCTTTTGGCGGTCGAAAACGCTAATCACGACGAGGCGACCGAGCTTTACGAGCAGCTTTACGAAAAAACTAAAAACACCGACTATCTAAAAGAGGCGCTCAGGCTCGCGTTTTTTTCTAAAAACGTAAATTTTAAAAGCATTTTAGCGCTCAGCCAAAAGGTACTAAAAGACGACGTGGACGTACTTCGCATACAGGGTGCAAATTTGATGAGCGAAAACAAACTTGACGAAGCTGCAAAGATAATGAAAGAGCTTGTCCAAAAAGAGGATATCTCTAAAAATCACGTCATGCTCTCTGCCGTCTACTCGATGCAAAACGACAACAAAGCCGCTCTGGGCGAGCTCGAGCGCGCGTACGAGCTAGATAGGAGCGTGGAAAATATACTGCGAATAGTCGATCTTTTATACAATAAAATGAACGACAAAAAAGAGGCGATCAGGCACCTGGAGAGCTCGCGCCGCATCGACGGCTGCGAGGTAGAGACCTGCACGGCGCTAGTGGATATCTACGCGCAGGACGGCCGCTACTCCGATATGATCGATGTTTACGAGAGTCTTTTTGAAGCGACGAAAGAAAAAATCTATCTCGAAAAAGCGCTCGGCGTCTACGTCTATCAAAAAAACTACGACGCGGCGATCAAATTTTTACAAAAATACTCATACAACGACGATGCACTAATGGATCTTTACGCTGCGACAGGGGATTTTGCCAAGGCATACAAAAAGGCGCAGGAAGCCTTTGATAAGAGCTTTAATCTCGAATATCAAGCCAAGATGGCGATATATCAGTACGAAAGAGATACGGATAAACAAACCAAAAAAATAGATAAAGATAGCCTCAAGCAAGTCATAAATAACTTTGAAAAATCGGCCGTAAAGCTAAATAATGCACTATATCTAAACTACTACGGCTACCTGCTCATCGATCACGATATAGACGCGAAAAAGGGAATAGAGCTAGTAAATAGAGCCCTCGAGCTAGAGCCGGGTTCGGTGTTTTATCTAGATTCGCTGGCGTGGGGATACTATAAGCTAGGCGAGTGCAAAAAGGCTGATGAGATAATGCAACAAGTCCTGCACGATGAGGAATTTGTAAATTCGCACGAGGGCAAAGAGCATATAAACGCTATCAAAGAGTGCCTAAAAAAGGGTAATAAATGATACTAGATCAGATAATTGAACGAACGAAAGAGGACTTGGCGCTGCGAAAATCGCAAATGCCTTTTGAAAAATTACAAGAGCTCGCGGCGAAAAATCCGCGCGAGATAAAAGACGCGGTAAAAGCGCTAAAAAGCAGCGCAGACGAGCCGTATCGCATCATCGCCGAGGTTAAAAAAGCAAGCCCTAGCAAGGGGCTGATAAGGCCAAATTTTGCGCCCGTAGAGATAGCAAAAGAGTACGAAAAAGGCGGCGCAAACGCTATCTCGGTTCTAACCGAGCCGCATTTTTTTAAAGGAGATTTGGAGTATCTGGCGGCCATAAGACGCGAAAGCTCGCTGCCGCTGCTTCGCAAGGATTTTATCGTAGACGAGTATCAAATTTTAGAAGCCCTCGTTTACGGAGCCGATTTTATACTACTTATCGCAAAGGCTCTTGGCGCCGATGAGCTAAAGTGGCTGCTTGATTACGCGCGCTCTTTGGGGCTTGAGGCCTTGGTCGAGACGCACGACGAGGAGGATGTGGAGAAGTCAAATTTTGCATGCGCAAAGATAGTCGGCGTAAATCACCGAAATTTAAGTACGTTTGAGATGGATATGAGCCTTTGCGAGAAGCTATTTTCTAAAATCAAAAATGCAAGCGTCATCGTCGCAGAAAGCGGCATCTATGAGCACTCGCAGCTAAAAGAGCTACAC
>CAURRL010000104.1:0-5127 GCA_963526895.1 uncultured Campylobacter sp.
GCCGTATGCAGCGAAACATGGGTAGCGGAATTCTTGGAATGGGAAGCTCCAAAAAGCTCGTAAACTCGGAAAAGCCGAAGGTTAAATTTACCGACGTAGCGGGCGTTCAAGAGGCTAAAGAGGAAGTCAAGGAAATCGTGGATTTTCTAAAGCATCCTGATAGATATATAAATTTGGGCGCCAAAATCCCAAAAGGCGTGCTTTTGGTTGGACCTCCCGGCACTGGTAAAACCTTGCTGGCAAAAGCCGTCGCGGGCGAAGCGGACGTGCCGTTTTTCTCGGTTTCGGGATCAAGCTTTATCGAAATGTTTGTCGGCGTGGGTGCTAGCCGCGTGAGAGATCTTTTTGAAAATGCGAAAAAAGAAGCTCCGGCGATCGTTTTCATAGATGAGATCGACGCTATCGGCAAAAGCCGCGCAGCTAGTGGCATGATCGGCGGAAACGACGAGCGCGAGCAAACGCTAAACCAGCTTTTAGCCGAGATGGACGGCTTTAGTTCGGATGCATCGCCTGTTATCGTGCTTGCCGCAACGAACCGTCCAGAGGTGCTTGACGCAGCGCTTTTAAGGCCGGGCAGATTTGACAGACAGGTGCTCGTCGATAAGCCTGATTTTAAAGGCAGGATCGAAATTTTACGCGTTCATATAAAAGATATTAAGCTCGATCATAGCGTTAGTATCGAGGATATCGCGCGCATGACGGCGGGCCTTGCGGGAGCGGATCTAGCAAACATCATAAACGAAGCCGCCCTGCTAGCAGGCAGAAAAGAAAAAGGCAAAGTCGAGCAGGCTGATTTGCTTGAGGCCGTCGAGCGAGCGATCGCTGGTCTTGAGAAAAAATCTCGCCGCATAAATCCGAAAGAAAAGCGTATTGTTGCCTATCACGAGAGCGGACACGCGCTTATAGCAGAGACCACCAAGGGTGCAAACAGAGTCACCAAGGTATCAATCATAACGCGCGGACTTGCGGCGCTTGGCTACACACTTCATACTCCTGAAGAGAATAAATTTATGATGCAGCGCCACGAGCTTATGGCTGAAGTGGACGTGCTTTTAGCGGGGCGTGCAGCAGAAGAGGTCTTTATAAAAGAGATTTCGACCGGCGCTGGCAACGACCTAGAGCGCGCGACCGATATACTTCGCTCGATGATCTCGATATACGGCATGAGCGATATCGCGGGGCTTATGGTGCTTGAAAAACGCCGCAGTACTTTCCTAGCCGGCGGTCAGGCTGATAGGGACTATAGCGACAAGACGGCGGAAAAAGTGGACGAATTTATCAAAACAACGCTTGATGAGCGCTATAAACACGTGCTTGAGACGCTAAGAACCTACGGCGACGCGATAGAAAAGATGGTTGAGGCGCTTTACGAAGAGGAAACCATCGAGGGCGCGAAGGTTAGAGAGATCATCGCAAACTACGAAAAAGAGCGCGGTCTGCCTAGTAGGCTCGTAAATTTAGAAGACAAAGAGGAACAAGCGTAAAGATATGCAAAACATCGGGCTAATCGCAAAACAGGGCTACAAATACGTTTTTGCTTTAGGGCTTTTGTTTTTGCTTGCGATGATTTTGGGCGCTTGTCAAATTTTATTCTTCGCGCTTCTTGCGCTTTGCATATTTTGGTTTAGAAACCCAGAGCGAGCGCTAGGTAGTGACGATGCTTACGCCGTGCTTAGCCCGGTCGACGGCAAGATAGAAAGCATAGATAAAATTTACTATTTTGACACGCAGTGCGTTGCCATAACTATCCGCAAAGGCGTGTTTGACGCGGGCGCGCTCAGAGCTCCTTGCGATATGGAGCTTTTAGAGGTTAAACAAAGGCACGGACTATTTTTGTGTAATGCTATGGAAGCTTCTAAAAATTTAAACGAGCGCGCCTTGTTCGTCTGTAAAAACTCAAATAATAAATTTGCGATCCGCGTCATCGCAGGGCCTCTTAGCAAAGGCATTTCTTTTGAAAATTTTAGCCGACTAAAAGCGGGCAGGAGATTTGGCTTTTTAAGTAGCGGCGAGGTGGTTTTGATACTACCCGCAAATACGAGGATAAGCGTTAGCGTTGGCGAAAAAGTGGCAAGCGCGGGCATTTTAGGGTTTTTTAGCTACGAGGAAAAAGATGCAAGACAATCAGCATAAACTTCAGTTAATGTATATTTTGCCGAATTTATTCACGGCGGCTTCGGCCTTTTTGGGTATCATCAGTATCATCGTCTCCGTGCGCGGCTACATCGCGGCTAGCGCGGGGCTGGCCCAGGAGGCTAACGGCTATTTTTTTAAAGCTATTATTTACATAGTTTTATCGCTATTTCTGGACGGACTTGATGGGCGTGTAGCTAGGCTAACTAAAACTACGTCCAAATTCGGCGTGGAGTTTGATAGTCTTGCCGATATTATAGCTTTTGGTGTCGCTCCTGCGATGCTTTTTTATTTTACGGTCGGACACAGCTTTGGGCGCTTGGGTTCGCTAGTTGCTGCACTGTTCGTAGTTTTTGGCGCTATTAGACTTGCTCGGTTTAACGTAATGACCGGTACCTACGAGCCGTCTGTTTTTATCGGCCTTCCGATACCTACGGCCGCGATTGTTTCGGCATTTTGGGTCGGACTAAGCTTAGAATACGACTTTACAAGAAGCGCCGAGTGGTTTTTGATGTTTTTGCAAATTTTGCTTTCCGTTTTGATGGTGAGCAATATCCGCTACCCTAGCTTTAAAAAAATCGATCTAAAAAAAGCCCATTTTCTACGCATATTAGTCGGCCTTACAGTCGCGTTTTCAGTTATCTATATCTACCCGATCGAGGCTGTCACGGCTTTAATGAGCGTTTATGTTTCTTACGGTATAATCCGCTATATTTTTATGAGATGTAAAAACAAAAAAATCCAAAAGGAGAGCGAATGAACGGCAACGTCAAATTTAACGCATTTTTCTCTCTACTCCTGCTGCTGCGCTAAGCAGCGACTCTTTCACACCCCAATAATCAAATTTAACCATACAAACTAAAACTCCAAAAAGGATAAAAAATGAACAATGATAAAATAATAATATTTGATACGACTTTACGAGACGGCGAGCAAAGCCCGGGCGCCTCGATGAATACCGAGGAGAAAATCCGCATTGCGCGCCAGTTAGAGCGCCTAAACGTGGACGTCATGGAGGTCGGTTTTGCGGCGGCTAGTAGGGGCGATTTTGACGCGATACATCAGATCGCCAAGCAGGCCTCAAACGCCTCTATCTGTTCGCTTGCTCGCGCCGTGGACGGCGACATAAAGGCCGCTGGAGAGGCTATCGCTCCGGCAAAAAATAGGCGCATCCACACCTTTATCGCCACAAGCCCGATCCATATGGAGTTTAAGCTAAAAATGTCTCCCGACGAAGTAATCAGACGCGCCGTGCGAGCCGTGGAATACGCTAAAACCTTCTGCGAGGATGTTGAGTTTAGCTGCGAGGACGCATGCAGGAGCGAGATGAGCTTTTTAAAAGAAATTTGCGACGCCGCTATAAACGCCGGAGCAAAAACCATCAACATCCCAGACACCGTGGGGTATCTATATCCCGAGGAGATTACCGCTCGCATAGGAGAAATGGTTAAATTTATAAACGGTCGCGCAGTCGTCTCCGTGCATAATCACAACGACCTAGGCCTAGCTACGGCAAACTCGCTAGCCGCGATAAAAGCGGGCGCCAGACAGGTCGAGTGCACTCTAAACGGCATCGGCGAGCGCGCGGGAAATGCCGCGCTTGAAGAGATCGTGATGGCGATAAAGACGCGCAGCGACGTATTCGCGCCGCTTTACACGGACATAGTTTATAAAGAAATTTATCCCAGCTCGCGCCTACTAGCGGGTATCATCGGCATCGAGCCGCAGCCAAACAAAGCCATCGTGGGTAAAAACGCCTTCGCTCACGAAAGCGGCATCCATCAAGACGGCGTACTAAAGCACAAAGAGACCTACGAGATCATAAGTGCCGAGAGTATCGGGCTAGATAAAAACTCGCTGGTGCTTGGCAAACACTCGGGCCGCCATGCCTTTAAAGATAAGCTAATCAGCCTTGGCTTTGAGCTTGAAGATAGCGCGTTAAACGAGGCGTTTGAGAAATTTAAGGCGCTTGCTGACAAGAAAAAAGAGATCTTTGATGATGATTTGCGCGCGCTGGTTACTAGCGAGATCATCAAGATCCCTGAGGTTTTCGAGTTCTTGACGCTTACGCAAAGCAGCTGTAACAAGGGCCTAAGCAGTGCGGCGATCACGCTTCGTCACGCTGACGAGATCAAGAGCGATGCGGCGCTAGGCAACGGTACAGTGGACGCAATATTTAAGGTCATCGACCGCCTAAGCGGCATCCACGGCGTGCTCAAAGACTACAAGGTTAGCGCCGTTTCGCAGGGCAAGGATGCGCTGGCAAATGTCGTCGTCAAGGTCGAATTTGACGGCAAGACCATCATCGGTCACGGACTTGATATCGATACGATGACAGCGAGCGCTAGAGCGTATATAGGTGCGCTAAACAGTTACGTAAAAATCACTGCTACAAAGTAAAATTTGAGCGGTTTGACCGCGCCGCCTAGCAAATTTAAGGCTCGGATTGGGGCCTTAAATTTGTAAAATTTAACCTTTAAATTCGGCTTGTTTTAAAATCAACAAAAATACAAAACTCAAATTTAAACCTCCTTGCATTTACCGCCTCGCTATTAAAATTTGATATAATCAAGCCAAATTTTTCAAAGGAGAAAATATGAAAAAAATCGCGTTTTTTTTGATGATTATCGGGGTATTTGCTTTTGCTAAAAGCGAAGAAGCGCCGCAAAAATCAGAGCCAAAGCAGCTTGAGATGGTGCTGATCCTGGATAAATCAGGCTCGATGAGCGGGCTTGAAAGCGATACCATCGGCGGCTTTAACTCTATGATCGACAAGCAAAAAGAAGCGGGCGTGGACGCAAAGGTAACTACGGTGCTCTTTGATACGAATTTTAAGACTCTACACGATAGAGCCGATATCAAAAAGGTCGAGAAACTAACGAGTAAGGACTATGTTGCAGGCGGCAACACCGCGCTACTAGACGCTGTGGGCGATACGATAAACAAAATCTCAAAAGTCGAGGATATCTATGCTAAAAACAGAGCCGTACTTTT
>CAURRL010000105.1:0-5063 GCA_963526895.1 uncultured Campylobacter sp.
ACGCAAACGATATAAGAAAAGCCAGAGAAATCCTAAAGGGCTTTGGCTCTAAAGCTCAAATTTACGCCAAAATAGAAAAATTTGACGCCGTGGAGAATATCGACGAGATCATCGAGGTTAGCGACGGCGTGATGGTCGCTCGCGGCGATCTAGGTATCGAGGTGCCCTACTACAAGGTGCCGACGATCCAAAAACTCATCATCAAAAAAGCAAACGAAGCGGTTAAACCAGTCATCACGGCTACGCAGATGATGCTAAGCATGGCCGAGCACGAAACGGCTACGAGAGCCGAGATCAGCGACGTGGCAAACGCCGTACTAGACGGCACCGACGTAGTAATGCTAAGCGAAGAAAGCGCGGTCGGCATCAACCCGGTCGCCGTCGTGGAAGCGATGAGCAACACCATAATCCAAACGCAGCAAATTTATCCTTTTAACAAATTTGATTTTGGTCACTACGACGATACCGATATGATGGCATCTAGTACAGCTAGGCTCGCCTCGGCGCTAAAAGTTGACGGTATAATCGCGCTAACCTCATCGGGCGGCTCGGCGGCAAAACTAGCCAGATACCGCACCGATATAGATATCATCGCCATAACGCACAACGAGCAAGCTGCATATAGACTAACTCTTTGCTGGGGCATAACGGCAGCGTTCGTGATAGAAAAGGAAGAAAGGCTGCACACGCTCATGGCCAAATCAATCAAAGCCGCGGTCGAAAAAGGCTACATAAAAGACGACAAAAGCTACATCATGACGGCTGGCTATCCGACGGGAGTGGCGGGCAGCTCGGACCTGATCAGGATTTTAAGAAAAGCTCAGATAGATTACTATCTAGAAGAAGCCGATAAGTAAAGGGCTTTTCGCATCGAGGCCTCGATTTTGGCCTCGTCAAGCGAGCCCTCGAAAAATAAATTTAACGCTAAAACCGCCTGAAAAAGTAGCATCTCAGCGCCGTCTTTATGCGCGAGCCCGCTAGCGGCGGCTAAATTTAAAAAAGGCGTTTTTTTACCGTAAATAACGTCAAAGGCAAATTTGCTTTCATCAAAAATCGGGCGCAAAATCTCGATCGGTGCAGGCAAATTTTCGTCTTTTAATCCCGCCGAGGTCGTATTTACGACGAGATCAAATTTGCCGCCATTAAATTCGGCAAAATTCATCCAGCTAAATTTTTCAAATTCGGCAAAATTTGCCAGCCTCTCCTCGCTTCTATTTAGTACGCAAACTCGCACGCCGCGGCTTTTTAGCGCATATGCGACCGCTCTAGCCGTTCCGCCGGCACCCAAAATGAGAGCCGAATTTATATGTCCAAAACTCTCTATCGCTCGCAAAAATCCCGGCGCATCGGTATTGTAGCCGTAAATTTTATCGCCGCGAGCTACGAGAGTATTTATGGAGCCGATTTTAGCAGCCGTTTCGTCTGGGGCGTCGCACTGCGCTAGCGCTGCTTCTTTGTGAGGTACGGTGACATTTGCGCCACTTAATTTTAGTTCTTTAAATTTAGAGATGAGTTGCGAGCCGTCTGCTAGCTCGTAGCGAGTATATAGGGCTTCGCGAGATAGACCCAGCTCGCCGAGAGCTAGGTTGTGTAGTCTCGGCGAAACGGAGTGGGATATAGGGTTGCCAAAAACGGCAAAAACCATCATTTTATATTTACGATAAAGGCGTTTGGAGCCGCGCTTTGCTTGATTTTAGCAAGCTCGCTTTTTAACTGCTCGCCGCTATAAGGCCCAACTAGCACCTTGATGATTTCGTTACCGTTTACGTTCGTCCTATATAGCTTATAGGCGTATCCTGCGGCTTTTAGTTTGCCAAGCTCAGGTGCTTTTTCATTAAAGTGCTTAACGGCGAAAACTTGCACGTAACTACCGCTGTGAGCATCGCCGCCGCTAGCTGCAGGAGCTTGTTTAGCCGACTTTTGTTTTGCCTGTTTTTCTTTAGCAGCATCGTTTTTAGGCTGTTTTGCGGCTTTTTCCTGCTTAGGCTCTTTTTGTTTTACTACGTTTACATGCTGCTTAGGCTCGGCTTTTGGTTCGCTTGGTTTAGCGTTTGGCGTATCGTTTTGCTTTAAAGCGCCCTGTATAGTAGAAGGCTCGGTCGGCGCAGGAGCTGCCGCACCTGCATCTTGCTGTCTTTTATCCTCTTTTTCCTTGAGTGCTTTTACCATATCCTCAAAGCTATCTTGGCCTTTGTTTTCAGGCACGATAGGCACCTGCTCAAAGGCAGGAGTTGGCTGTTGTGCCTGAGGCTCGGATGGAGGAGGAGCAACTGGCGGGACGTTAGCTTGTGCTACTTGCGGTGCAGGCTCGCTAGGCGGAGTGGTAGGCACACTCACTTGCTGCGGAATGCTTCGCGTATTATCTGGCTCAGGCGGCAAAACCAGCCTAGAGTCGGTTTGAGCGACTTGATCGTTCGTCTCCGGCGAATTTAAAAATTTCATCACGATAAGAACGGCTAAAAAGATAATAACAAAAACGGCTACGAGGATGAGAATCCTCTTAAAATTTTTGCTCTTTTTATCCTCGTTATTATCAAGCATGATGTCTCTTAGCTCGTTATATTCCATTTTCACTCCTTACATATGTTTTGACCAGCTTGCGCCGCGCTCTTTTTGATAAACTTTGTACGGCAACGTCAAGATGTTAAATTCTTTAGGTAACTCCATCGTCGGGAACACTCTCCACTCTTTAACCAAACGCGAACTAAGTAGCATAGAGAGTTTATTTGCGATCTGATAGCCCTCATTTAGCGTCGTGTGCCCTTTGTGTACATAAAGGTGCAAGTGCCCCGGCGTCTTGCTCTCGTAGGCGGTAAAATTTATAAACCCCTCCTCGCGGAGCAAAAGCTGAGCTCGGTGCCAAAAGCGCTCAGGCATCCTGCCGTTGTAATCAAAGACGATATTTTCGACCTTGTCGCCAGGCAGTATCAGCGAGTGCGCGACCGTGATTTTGCCCTCGTCGTGATCTTTTATTACCTGATAACTTAGAGGCTCGTTTATGAGCTCAAATTTGTTAAAAAACGTCCGCCCTTTATACTCGATCTTGCTTACGATGCTATCACGCTTGATCCAGTAGTGGCTCGTGTTCATTTTGATTAGCGCGGTGTCTATGCTCTGCATCAATAAGTCGCCCTATCATAGATGATAAATTTGCTCGCAAGCTCTTTTAGTTCGGCTTTTACTTTTTCTTGAAGCGCTGCGTTATTGATATCGCTTAGCACGTCGGCGATTTTGTTTGCGATAATCTCAAATTCCGCCTCTTTCATGCCGCGAGCCGTAAGCGCCGGACTTCCGATGCGGATACCGCTTGTAACAAACGGGCTTCTAGTTTCGCCTGGAACCGTATTTTTATTTACCGTTATGCCAGCATTGCCAAGAGCTATATCGGCATCTTTGCCGCTAAATTCGCGGTTTAAAAAGCTCATTAAAACCAGGTGATTATCCGTGCCGCCACTAACTAGATCAAAGCCGCGTTTTACTAAAATTTCGGCTAGCTTTTTTATATTTGCTTTGACTTGCTTGGAGTAAATTTTCCATTCAGGCGAAAGGTTATGTTTAAAGCCTACCGCCTTTGCAGCGATAACATGAACGAGCGGTCCGCCTTGAATGCCAGGGAAGATGGACGAATTTATCTTTTTAGCGTACTCCTCGTTATTTGTCATAATGATACCGCCGCGAGGTCCGCGAAGAGTCTTGTGAGTAGTCGAGCTCACTACGTCGCAGTGCGGAAACGGGCTCTGATGCTCGCCGGCTACGACTAGACCGGCGATGTGCGCTACGTCTGCAAATAGTATAGCGCCGACGGCATCGGCGATCTCGCGGAATTTCTTAAATTCGATCTCGCGAGTGTATGCGCTTGCGCCGCACACGATCATCTTAGGTTTTACGATTTGCGCGATTTCCATCACTTTGTCGTAGTTTATGCGTCCGTCAAGCTCCACGCCGTAGAAAAAGCTCTGATAAATTTTACCCGAGCTGCTTACTTTTGCGCCGTGAGTTAGGTGTCCGCCGTGGCTTAGATCCATGCCTAAAATTTTATCGCCCGGATTTAAAAGCGCGCCGTAAACGCCCTGGTTTGCCTGCGAGCCTGAGTTTGGCTGTACGTTTGCAAATTCGCAACCAAAAAGCTCTTTGCAGCGATCTATCGCTAGCTGCTCGATCTGATCGACGTACTCGCAGCCGCCGTAGTATCGTTTGCCAGGATATCCTTCTGCGTATTTATTGGTTAGGACCGAGCCCATTACTTCCATTACTTCAGGATAGGTAAAATTTTCGCTAGCGATCATCTCGAGGTGGTCGCATTGGCGTTTTAATTCCAAATTTACTAAATCAAAAATTTCTTTATCGTAACTTTGCAAACTCATTAATTCTCCTTGGTTTCGTTTTTTTGCGGTCTCATCGCTGGGAAAAGCACCACGTCGCGGATGGATTTTTTATTGGTTAGTAGCATCACAAGTCTATCTATGCCGATGCCCTGCCCGGCTGTCGGAGGCATCGCGTAGCCAAGAGCCCTCACATAGTCCTCGTCCATCTCGTGAGCTTCGTCGTCGCCGGCGTTTTTGGCTTCGATCTGCGAAGCGAAGCGGCCGTATTGATCGATCGGGTCGTTTAACTCGTTAAAGCCGTTAGCTAGCTCACGTCCTGCGATAAACAGCTCAAATCTCTCCGCGATATCAGGATGTGCATCACTTCTGCGTGAAAGCGGGCTGATCGAAATCGGATAGTCTATGATAAAAGTCGGATCGGTTAGCTTGCTCTCTACGTAGTTATCGAAAAGCTCAGCTTGCAAATGACCCAAATCAAGCTTAGCGTTTGCCTCAAAGCCGTCCGATTTAAGCTTGGCTAAAATTTTATCCTTATCGCCGATAATCGCTTCGTCTAGGCCGCCGATTTCTACGAGCGCTTTTTTGTAGCTTATGCGCTTAAACGGCTTGCTAAAATCAATCTGCATACCGTCAAATTCGATAACTTTTGGCATATCAAGCTTATCGAGAAGCACGTTAAATAGCTCCTCGGTTAGCCCCATTAAATCATGATAAGTATGCCATGCCCAGTAAAACTCG
>CAURRL010000106.1:0-4999 GCA_963526895.1 uncultured Campylobacter sp.
GCCTTAAATTTACTCTACGGTTTCTGAAGCTACGGCGGTGAAAAGTACGTCAGACGCGCTGTTGACGGCTGTTTCTACTGAGTCTTGGATCACGCCGATGATAAATCCTACGCCCACAACCTGCATCGCGATGTCGTTACCGATACCAAATAGCGCGCAAGCAAGCGGCACGAGTAGTAGCGAACCGCCCGCGACGCCAGAAGCCCCACACGCGCCAAGGGCTGAGATAAAGCAAAGCAGTAGCGCGTCGCCAAAATCAACAGTGATAGACGGGATCGAGTTTACCGCCGCAAGCGCTAAGATACCGATAGTTACGGCTGCGCCGCCCATGTTTATTGTAGCTCCTAGCGGGATAGAGATCGAGTAGAGCTCCTCTTTTAGTCCTAGTTTTTTGCAAAGCGCCATATTCACTGGGATATTTGCCGCCGACGAGCGAGTGAAAAACGCCGTAACCGCGCTCTCTCTCACGCAAGTCATAACAAGCGGATACGGGTTTTTCTTGGTAACTATAAACACCATCGCAGGATAAACGACGAAGGAAACGAAAGCCATCGCGCCTACTAGAACGAGGATTAGTTTTAGGTAGCCCGCAAGCGCCTCAAAGCCCGTCTCGTGGATGCTGATAGTAACTAAACCAAAGATACCAAACGGCGCAAGGCGGATGATAAATCTAACGATTTTAGTCACGCCGTCGCTAACGTCTTGAAATACTTTTTTGGTTTCTTGCGTGCAAAATCTCATCGCGATACCGCCGCCAACGGCCCAAGTGATGATGCCGATGTAGTTGCCGCTAGAAAGCGCGGTGATAGGGTTTTGAACCATCTTAAAGATGAGGTCTTTTAAGACGTCGACGATGCCTTGCGGGGCACTCATATTTGCGCTCTCGACGCCTTTTAGCACGAGCTCCATCGGGAAAAGAAAGCTTGCTACGACCGCTACCACGGCAGCTAGAAAAGTGCCGACTAGGTAGAGCGTAATTACCTTTTGCATGCCTTTTGCATGGCCGAATTCCTTTACGATGATAGATGTCGCAACTAGTACGAAAACTAGGATAGGCGCGATAGCTTTAAGCGCGCCGACAAATAGATTTCCCAAGACGGCGATAGAGTTTGCGACCGAATTTGCTACGTCGGTTAGGTCTTTTTTTGCTGCGGCTAGCTGCGCTGCGTCGCTCACGCCTTTTGCGATTAGTTCGTTATAAGGAGCCGCCTGATAGTGCGTCCAAAAGCCGATAACGGCGCCTAGAGCTATGCCGATTAAAATTTGAACGATCAAATTTCCGTCGGCGAACCTTTTTGCTAGTTTGCTAAACATTCTAGTGTCCTTGCCTTAAAATTTAATTTTAGTTTAGGATTATAGCCGAATTTACGCGGAATTTACAAGCTTTGAGCGAGATTAATTTCAATTTTATTATGAAATGTTACAATTGCGAGATTAATTTTCATAAAGGAAAAGCATGTATTTATTTACTTCAGAGGTTGTGAGCCCGGGTCACCCGGATAAATGCGCCGACATCATCGCCGATAGTATCGTCGATACAATCTTGATGCAAGACCCAAACGGTCGCGTCGCTAGCGAAGTTTTCGTAGCGGGTAAAAACATTATAATAGGCGGCGAGATAAACTCTAAGGTCAAGTTAAGCTTCAAAGACTACGAAGGTATCGTTAAAAACGCATTGGCAAAAATCGGCTACGACGGCAAGTCTAAATTTACTAAAGAGCAGTGCCTGCACCCAGACGACATCGAGATAAAAGTCTGCGTAAATCAGCAAAGTGCCGATATAAATCAAGGCGTCGATCAAGAAGGTGGCGAGATAGGCGCAGGCGATCAGGGCATAATGTTTGGCTTTGCTAGCTGCGAAGCAAACGAATATATGCCAGCAGCCATAACCTACGCCAGAATGCTTTGCGATAAGGTTTATAAATTTGCCAAAGCCAACCCCGATAAGCTGGGCGTCGATATCAAAACTCAGGTTACCGTAGACTACGGCACGAAAGATAACTTTGAAAACTGCAAACCTCAAAGTATCCACACTATCGTTGTTTCAGCCCCTTGTGTCGAGACGATGAAGATAGAGGAGCTGCGCGCCCTAGTGCAAACTCTCATCGACGATGCAGGCTTGCCAAAGGGCCTGTATGATAAAAGCAAAACGCTCATCTATATCAACCCGACCGGCCGCTATGTAAATCACAGCTCGCTTCACGACAGCGGGCTAACGGGCCGCAAGCTCATCGTAGATAGCTTTGGCGGATATAGCCCGATAGGCGGCGGCGCGCAAAGCAGCAAGGACTACACCAAGGTAGATCGCAGCGGTCTTTACGCGGCGCGCTGGATAGCTAAAAACATCGTAGCTGCAGGCCTTGCTAAAAAATGCATCGTCCAGCTAAGCTACGCTATCGGCATGGCAAAGCCTACCTCTGTCAGCGTCGATACGATGGGCACGCAGATCGCGGGTATAAACGACGATATGCTGTCAAATTTCGTTAGCGAAAACTTCACCCTCACTCCGCGCTGGATCACGAATAAATTTGGCCTAGATAAACCTGGCAAGGATACGTTTTTATACGCTAAAGTAGCAGCCAAAGGTCAAGTCGGAAACGCCAAATATCCGTGGGAAAAGCTTGACGCGGTTGATACTTTTAAAGCTTTGATTAGATAAATCCTCAAGCCCGCTAAATTTGAAGCGGGCTTAAATTTACCCTCAAATTTAAGGCTTCGTATGAAATTTCGTCCTGCTTTATGTCTTAAATTTTACTTCAAAAACCGCACGGCAAAATTTAAAGATAATTAAGATGCAAACAGAAGCAAAACAAAACGGCAAAAACAAGGCGCTCGGACTCGTTTTGCTCGGGCTTTGCGCTTTTTATTTTATTTGCGCGCTGGGTATTTTTATCCTGCCTTTTGACGTGCTGGCGCGCTCCTCTTTGGCGCAAGATTTCGTTGAGCTTACGCTTAAAATTTACCCCGCAGTAGAGCGAGCCTTTACTCATACCGACTTTACTCAAAAAGCCGCACTTTATATCGCTTATATGGGGGTTGTCAAGGTCATCACGCTTGTCGGTTTCGTCGCGGCTTGCTTGCTGTGCGGCAGTAAAGAAAATAAAGCTTACACCTTAAAGAGGATAATAAAAGAAAATCCTGTAAAAAGATTTTTGCTTTCTACTTTTTTCATTTTTGTGAGCAGCTTTTTTGTGTATTGGGATTTTAGCGGTTACCACATCGGCTATCGTCATCCAAGATACTCGCCTGAATACGAATGGGTGCTGAAGTCTCCAGGAGAGCTGTTCTGGCAGATGTGTATTGATTTTATGTTTGTAGTTTTTGTTGCAGCTTGTATATTTTACACAGCATTGCAAATTTGGTTGCTATTTCGCAAGCGTAAAAACGCCTAAATTTAGCAAATTTATCTGAAAAATTTATCGAGCAAGCCTTGCTTTGGCGTGATTATCTCAGACGGCGAGCCGTTTACGCTGTGATAGATTGCTTTGCCGTATTTCGTCGCATAGTATCTGAGTAAAATGCGCTGTAAATTTGGCTCGGTGCTAGGCACGAACCAGCCGTTATTAGTAACCGCGATCATGACGTCGAATTCCCCCGCAAATAGCTCGTCCCTGGTTGCTTCGTAACAGATCGCGTTTCTGATTTTTACGCCGTCTATCTCGTAGTCGCCTGGAGCGCTCGCCGTTTCAAAATCCTTCGCGCCGCCAAAAAATATCTTATTTATCAAATCTCTCGCAAACGCCGGTAGCGGGATCTCCTCGCCAAAAGGTACGAGGATAAATTTATCCAGCCGCAGCATCTTACCGCGGTCAAAGAAAAACGCCGAGTTGTAGTTGGCGCCGTTTTCGCGAGCTAGTGCGCCTGCGACGATAGCGATCTTTTGTGATTTTTCTAGCAGCTCGGAGATGAGATTTTGCTCGTGCGTCATATAGACGGGAAAGGCGCTCTCTGGCAAAATAACAGCTCTAAATCCGGCGTTTATCGCCTCATCAATGATGGCTAAATTTTGATTTATAAACTCGTTTTTTAGCTGCTTTTGCCACTTTAGCTCTTGCTCGACTTCGGTGTTTGCTAGCTTTACTTCAAAAGGCAGAGTTTTAAAATTTGGAGTATCGTACTGAACGGCGCAGGCTAAAAGCGCGCCAAAAGCGATAAATTTAAGGCGGTTTTTGACGTAAAACAGGCATAAGATCACGGCGAAAATAAACGCAAGCGCGAGCAAATTCGGCGCAAAAATTCCCGGCACGAAAACGGCCTCCAAATTTAGCCAGTTAAAGCCGAATGGATGGATATTTGAAACCAAGATAAGCAGCAAAGCCTTTAGCCAAATTTGAGCCGGGATGCCAGCTATCAAAAACAGCGCGCCGTAGATGATCCCGATAGCTAAAATCTCAAGCGGGATGAGGTAGCTAAGCTCGTAATAAACGAGGCTAAAGCTGATCCAGTAAAACCACAAAATCCCGATAAAAAATCCCGTCCAAAAAAAGCCGCGGCGGTCAAATTTGAGCAGAAAATAAAAGCCCGCGATCGCAAAAAACGGAGAGATAAAATTTAAAATTTTGCTGCCTAAAACATCGGCCAGTATAAAATTTGAGATTAAAATCGCGCCGACAAAGGCTTTTATTATAATTTTAGTGCTAAAATAAGGGCTTAAAATTTTTTTTATTAAGGAACCCCATGCAAGAAGGAAATTTCGTAGCTTCATTACTGCCTCTAGTCGTGCTTTTCGCGATATTTTATTTTTTGGTTATCAGACCGCAGCAAAAACAGCAAAAAGCTCATGCCGCGATGCTAGCCGCACTCGAAAAGGGCGACAAGATCATAACTAGCGGCGGACTAATCTGCGAGGTGATAAAACCGGAAGAGGATTTTATCAGAGTTAAGCTTAACGACGACGTAATCGTACGCGTTTCACGCGAATTCGTCGCGAGAAAAATAGAAAAAACAGAGACGAAAGCAAATGCGTAACGGCAAAATAACGTATAGGCTGATCATCTTT
>CAURRL010000107.1:0-4994 GCA_963526895.1 uncultured Campylobacter sp.
CCCAAACAGCGCGATCACCGGCACGTCGTTGGCTGCGGCTAGGTGCATGATCGCCGTATCCACGCCGATAAACATCGCGGAGCGCTTTGATAGCGCAGCGGTCTGTTTTAGAGTGAGTTTGCCGCCTAGATTTACGGGGCTAGAGGAGCACAGCGCCAGCACGTCGCCCAGCTTTTTTAGCTCGGCGTCGTTGTTATCGGCCGTTAGCACGACCCCTACGCCAAGCTCCTCGCAAAAGTCGATTATCGCGGCCATAGTTTCGTCGTCCGCGCACTTAAACATCCAGCGGCTAGTTAGGTGCACGTGGATAAATTTAGGCAGCAAATTTAGATGATTGATACAGTCCGGATCAAAATACACACTCACTCGTTTGCTGCTAGGCTCAAATCCTAGCGCGGTCAGGGCATCTAGATTACGATCCACTGTGTGGCGCAGGCCGCCTATTTTAGGGGCTTTGTGCGTGATTATTTTATTTACGGTCTTGTTTTTGCCCTCAAAGCCCACGATGGTTTTTATCTTGGCGTATTTGGCGACTATGATGCCGCGGTCGCCCGTCGTGGTCTGCACGGCGATGTCGTATTTTTGCTTTTTAATTGCGCGGATAAACTTTAGCTCGCGCCAAAGCCGTTTAAAAAAACCGACCTCTTTTATATTTGCGCGGTCGTAGATATGGATGTTTTGGATGTTCGGGTTGCCCTCGATCATCGCCTCAGTGCCCTTGTTTAGCGCGAAATCTATCTGCGCGTCAGGGTAGATGCGGCGCAGGTTTTCGATGAGTGGAGTCGTGAGCAGCACGTCGCCGATGTTTCTAAATTTCATAACTAGGATTTTGATTTTTTTATCTTTCATTTTACGTACTTCCAAAATGTGTATTGTGCATAAAGCCTTGCTATCACGTAGCCGCGCCAGCCCTCGCGCCAGCCGCCTTTTAGGAAAAATAGCTTAAAAAACGTCCACGCTGGGTTTAAAACGGCCTTAAATTTACTTGATTTTGCGCCCTTTGCGCCGAGGCTCGAGTAGCGATTTTGCTTGGCGATAAACTGCTCGATGCTGTCGTAGGCGTAGTGTTTGAAGTTATTTTTTAGCCTGCCGATTTTATTTTTGGGAGCGGTTAAATTTGCGTCATTTGCGGTGCCCGCCGAGATTTGTTCGCCCGTTTTTGCCGCGCTTTTTAAAACGACCTTTTCGTGTATCTCGCGCCCGTCAAACTCCGCCCGCGTCTTGTCAAAAAGCCTAACAGTGCAGTCGGGGTAAAGCCCCATCGTGCGCACTTCTTTGCCGAAAAATATATTTGCGCGCGCCACCTCGTATGCGCAAAACTCGGGACGCTGCAAAATTTGCAAAATTTCCTCTCTCAGCGGCTCTAAAATCACCTCGTCGCTATCTAGCACAAAAACCCAGCGATTGCGCGCTAGATCGACGCCCAGCTGCTTTTGCGCGCTAAATCCCAGCCATTTTTCTTTATGAAATTTGACGTTTTTAAACCCAGAGCAAATTTGCTCCGTCGCGTCGGTAGAGCCGCTATCGACCACGACGACTTCGTCTGCGAATTCACAGCTTTTTAGCACCTCGGCGAGGTATTTTTCGCTGTTAAGCGTGAGGATAACGACGCTTAGCATTTATAAATTTCCTCGTTAAAATGCTTAAAGCGTTTATGAAACCAAAAGTACTCACCGGGCTTCTCGCGTACGGCGGCCTCGGTGGCGTCAGCTTGCGCTTGCGTAGCCTTTATCACGGCATCTTCTTTATCAAAATCCCTAACGTCAATCGGCGGGAAAAAGCAAATTTCGCTGAGATTTGCCCCTTTTTCGCGGATAAATGCGGGCACGATGAGCGCGTCCGTTTTTTGCGCGAAAATGCTAACTGCGGGCGTATGCAGGACCTTTCGCCCGAAAAATTTGACCTCTACGCCCTCGTCTTTGGCGGTGTTTTGATCGACTAGGATACCGACTAATCGGCGCGCCTTAACCGCTTTTAAAATTTGCTTGGCGCCGCCCATTTTGTCGATGAGTTCGATATCAAAGCGGGTGCGGTTTGCTGCCAAAATGCGCTGCATAACCGCGCTATCAAGAGCGCGCCCGACGATACTAACGCCGCCAAATTTTGCCGCCATCGCCAGCGAAAAGAGCTCCCACTGCCCGTAGTGCGCGGTTTGCACGATGATTGGGCGACCCGATGCGAGCGCGTTTTGAAAGATTTCTAAGTTTCTAAATTGGACTTTTTCTAGGATTTTTTCCTTGCTCGCGTTTTGATTTTTTATAAAATTTACCGCAAATTTGGCGTAGTTGCGGTACGTGTCTTTGACGATTTGTTCTTTTTGCTCGGCCGTTAGCTCGCCAGCGTAGGCGAAATTTAGATTTGCTCTGATGATTTTTGTGTGCTTGGCGTCAAATTTATAAAACAAAAACGCGATGAAATTTAAAAATGGATCCAGCAAAAACGCGGGCGTAACGGTAAAGATGAATTTAAAAAATCTATAAAGCCAAAGGTAAAATAAATCACGCATCAAGTAGCCTTTTTGCCGCGTTTGCGATGGTCTGCGGCGCAATATCTCGCACGCAAAAGTCGCTTTTGTCTATCTTTTTCGCGTCTATTTTTTTGCCTGCGTCAATGGTTAAATTTACGGGCGTCGCGTAGGCGTTTCGCTCTGCGGGTCGGTTGCCAAAAAGCGTGATAGAGGGGCGATTTTGCGCCCAGGCGATATGCGTCACGCCGCTATCGTTGCCGATAACCAGATCGCAGCTTGAGATAAAGCTCACGAGCTCTTTTAGGCTCAAATTTAGAGTTTTTGCGTTTGAGTTTTTGATTAAATTTAGAGCCTCTTTTTCCTCTTTTTCGCCGTTAAAGCAGACGAAAATTTCATTTTGCGAATCGTCTAGTAGCGCGATAACATCGCCAAATTTATCGTAAATTTTACTCGGCTCGCTAGCAAAAGGTGCTATCAAAATTTTCTTTTTTGAGCTATCAATTTTACTTTGCCGGGCGCTAAAACAAGGCTGTTTGGCTAAAATCTCATCCTCGCTAAAGCTAAATCCCAAAGCAAAAGCCGTAAGGCCTAAATTTCGCAAGATGATGTTTTGGGCGTAGTCGCAGCTAAATTTATGCCCGTAAAACAGCGCCGCGAGCGGTTCTTTCACGCTAAATTTATCAAATCCGTAGCTGTTTTTGCCAAGAAGCTTCGCAACTGCGGCGGATTTGAGAAGTCCTTGCAGGTCGATGACGTAGTCAAATTTGCCCTCTTGCTTAGCAGACGCGATCAGCTCCAAGCTTTTTTTGTATTCGCCGTTTTTTAGTGGTAGCGAAACGACGCGCGAAATTTGCGGACAAAGGAATAAAATCTCGCTAAATTTGGCGTCGGCAAACCATGTTATTTTCGCTTTTGGCAGATGCTTTTCGATAAACTGCAAAATAACTACCGCGTGGACGATGTCGCCCAGGGCGGAGAGCTTGATAACGGCGATGTTTGGGCTTAAATTTTTACTCATTTACCGCTTTTATAAAGATTTTTAGATATCATTTTAGGCAAAAATAGCTAAAAAAGGTTTGAAATGGCTAAAAATTATATCTGCGTTTTTGACTGCGAAACGGTGCCAGACACCGCGCTTTTACGGAAAATTTACGGCTTTGAAGGAAGCGACGCGGAGGTGGCGAGGCAGGCGTTTGCCGCGCAAAAGGCAGCAAGCGGAAGCGAGTTTTTACCTGTGATGTTTCACCGCGTCGTGGCGATTTCAGCTGTGATGGCGGACGAGTATGGTAAATTTTTGCGCGTAAGCACGATGAAAGGCGCAAACGAGCGCGAAATCCTAAATAAATTTATCGGCTTCGTAAACTCGCACAACCCGCGCCTAGTGAGCTTTAACGGGCGCGGCTTTGACTTGCCGATGATTTTAACGCGCGCGATGAGGTACAACGTCTCGTTTCCGAGCTTTTACGAGGTCGAAAACAAGGAGCTTGGCAAAGGTAAATGGGACGGCAACTACCGCGACCGATACAGCGGCAAATTTCACTTTGATCTGCTTGACCATGTGAGCGAGTTTGGCTCCGTGCGCGGGCTAAAGCTAGATACGCTCTGCGCGAGCTTAAATTTACCCGGTAAATACGACGTGCACGGCGATCAGGTGATGGAGCTGTTTTTTGACGGTAAGATCGACAAGATCAACGAATACTGCGAAAGCGACGTGCTAAACACCTACTGGCTTTTCCTAAAATACGAGCTTTTGCGCGGAAATTTGACGCTGGATGACTATGCGGACGATATCTCGGTGATGAGCGAGTGGCTCGGGGCAAACTGCGCGCAGATGGGCTATACGCCGGTGTTTTGCGAGGCAGTCGAGCGCGAACTAGTGCGCCTTGAAACGCAAAACTACGAGGATGAGCCGGAGCTTGATGAAGAGGGCGAACAGGCCGGGGCAGAGGAGTACTACACCGAAGAAAATATGCCCGAGATAAATTTGGATGAGCAGTGACGGATTTTTAAATTCGGCAAATTTTCCATATGCGCTGTTTTTGCGGGCGCGGTCAAATTTGACGCGGTTGGGTGCCGAGCAAATCGACTCTTGCTTGCCGAATTTCAATTTCACAAGCGGTTTAAAATTTGCAAAAGTGCAGGGTGTCAAATTTAACGAAAGACGTGCAATGCGGTGCCGTAAAATTTGACCGCGACTAAATCAAATTTGACGAAAGACGGCACGAAAATAATCCCGCAAACGTCAAATTTCTAGACAAAACGCCTGGCAAATCAGTATTTTATCTCCTGCGCGCCGTATCCCTCTACCGCGCCAAAGAGCTTAACCGCGTCTTTTAGCGGATATTTGTTGCCAAACATCGATACTTCGCTTTGTCCCGTCGCGATTTGATTTATCCCGAGCACCCTTCTTAGCTCGTTTGTAAACGAGTTTGGATCGTAGTCCACGCTTTCTTTGTATGAAGCGTCCAAAAATCCTTCCATATACGCCTTATTTACGGCTTTTCGCAGCGATTTATCGTCCTTTAGT
>CAURRL010000108.1:0-4990 GCA_963526895.1 uncultured Campylobacter sp.
CGGCAGTGGTGTCCGTCTGGGCGACATCGCTCGCGTAGAGGACTCGCACGCCGAGGTTAGGTCGCGCTCTAGGATGGACGGGCTGGAGACGGCGGGATTTAGCGTCTCGCGCTCAAAAGGCGCCAGCGACACGGTCGTGATGCAAAAGGTCGAGGAGGAGCTGGCTAAATTTACCGCAGAGCATGCAGAAGTAAAGATAGACGAGATATATACCTCGGCAAACGAAACCAAGCAAAGCTACGACCAAACGATCTGGATGCTGGCGGAGGGTGCGATGCTAACGGTGCTTGTGGTATTTATTTTCTTGCGAGACGCGCGAGCGACGCTAGTGGCGGCTATATCGCTACCGCTTTCGATTCTGCCGACGTTTGCGGCGCTTTATCTGCTGGACTACACGCTAAACGGTATCACGTTGCTAGCTTTAATGCTAGTTATCGGCATACTCGTAGACGACGCGATCGTGGAGATAGAAAATATCAAAAAGCACTTAGCTCTAGGCAAACGCCCATATCAGGCCGCCATCGACGCGGCTGATGATATCGGCTTTGCAGTGATTGCCATTACGCTAACGATAGTGGCGATATTTTTGCCAGTTAGCTTTATCGGCGGGGGTATTGGGCAGTATTTTAGGCAGTTTGGCATCACGGTTGCGGCGGCGGTTTTGGCTTCGCTTTTAGTCGCGCGTTTAGCCACTCCGCTACTAGCGGCCTATATCCTAAAGCCCGAGGCCAAAGAGGAGCGCGAAGCGGGCAAACTAAAGGCCGCATATCTAAATTTGCTAACTTTCACGCTAGATTATCGCAAATTTACGCTCTTTATCGGCTTTTTGCTACTGCTTGGCTCGTTTGCGCTCATACCGCTTTTGCCGACGGGATTTTTGCCTCAAAGTGACTCGGGCAGAAGTAGCGTAAATATCACTCTAACTCCGGGTTCCACGCTAGAGCAGACCGATGAGAGGCTTTTAAATTTAACGCGCGCCATCAAAGAAAACCCTGCCGTTTGGTCGGTTTTTGCTATAGCCGGAGGAGGTGGCGAAACGCACAAGGGGGAGCTGTTAATCACGCTAAAACCGCACAAGCAGCGCGCCGTTACGCAAAAGGAGTTTGAGAACGAACTGCGGGCAGAACTAGCTAAATTTAGCGATATGAGATTTGCCTTTGCTAACGAGATGGCTGCGCGCGATATCTCGGTCATCCTAGCAGGCGACGACGCGGATGCACTCTCTCAAACCGCCGCGCTGATAAAATCTCAAATTAGCGGAGTTGCGGGCGTAAAAAACGCTCAAGTAAACGAACCGCTGCAAAAGCCAGAAATCCGCGTAAATTTAATCAAAAAAGAGGCCGCAAGGCTGGGCGTGAGCCACCAAGTCGTAGCCGAAGCTTTGCGTATCGCTACCGTAGGCGACACGGACGCGGCGTCGGCAAAATTTGACCTGCCGGACCGCCAAGTACCTATCCGCGTTAGCCTAGAGGAGGGTGCTAGAAACGATCTTGAAGTTTTGCGTAAAATTTACGTCCAAAGCGCGACAGGGACGGCCGTGCCGCTCTCTAGCGTGGCAGAAGTTTCGTATTCGCAGGGTGCGGCTAGCATAGAGAGGTTTGATAAACGTCGTAAGATCGCTGTCGAGGCTGATTTGCAACCTGGATTTACCATAGGCAAAGTTTTGGGGCAAATTTATGCCTTGCCCGCGATGCAAAATTTGCCGACAGGCATCTCCTCGCCCGAGTACGGTGATAGCGAGTATATGAGCGAGATGTTTGAGCAGTTTAGTATCGCGCTTGGCTTTGGAGTGACGATGTTTTTGCTGGTTTTGATTGTACTTTTTCGCGATTTTTTGCAGCCTGCTACGATATTTATCGCGCTTCCGCTCTCTATCGGCGGCGCGGCCGGAGGTCTGCTACTTTACGGCGGCGCGCTTGATCTATCCTCCGTGATCGGTATCTTGATGCTGATGGCTATCGTGGGTAAAAACTCTATCTTGCTCGTTGATTTCGTCATCGAAAAGCGCCTGCGCGGAAGCGGCGTCAGGCAGGCTTTGCTAAGCTCTGGCGCTGAGCGTGCGCGACCTATCGTGATGACTACGATAGCTATGATCGCGGGCATGGCGCCCGCGGTGTTTGCTAGCGGCTCGGGAGCGGCTTTTCGCGCGACGATGTCGGTAGCCGTGATCTGCGGGCTGGTGGCCTCTACGCTACTTAGCCTCGTTTTCGTGCCGACGGTTTATTCTATCGTTGATGACGTGAAAAACTTCCTTGGCAGGCGGCTTTCTAAGCTCACGTCCGTAACCGAGCAAGATAAGCAAAACTGGGCGAGGTAAATTTGGCCGATAAACGCCGGCGCTAAATTTACCGGGTTTTTGCGCAGCGTGGTAAGATTGATTAAATTTGGCTTTATTCGGCTTGGGTCAAATTTGAGCGGGTTTTGCGGTCAAATTTAATAATACCCAAGGCACATCGTCTCAGTTAGCTTTATGCGCTTTTCAAGCGGCGCAGGCGAGAAAAACGAGCACTTTTCGATGTAAATTCTGTAGTCGTAGTCAAGTCCAAAGTCGTCGTAAAATTTCTTTAAATTTATAAATTTGATCCCGCAAATTTCGCGTAGCTCGAAAAGCGGGTAGAGTTTGGAGCCGTTTTTGGCGACGAGGTGCGATGGTGCTAGCGTCGTAAACGAGCAAAATGCCGATGTGAGCACGAGTCCAGCCAGATCGCTGCAGCGCGCGGCGGCCTCGCGAAAACGCGCGGGAATGCATTTTTTATGCAGAAAAACGATGCGCGAGTTTTCAAATTTAGCGCAGATCGCGCCGCTCCAAAACAGATACGCATTGCCTGAAATCTCTGCATTTCGCGCAAATTCGCATCCCAGAACGTAATCGTCTAAAAACTCGTTTGGCGCAAGGGTGATTTTCATATTTTTCGTGCCTTTTTACGGGAAATTATAGCTAAATTTGCAAATTCGGCGCTAAACTGCTAATATTCGCGAAATTTTTTACAAAGGACGAAAATGAAAAAGGTTATCTCTACAAAAGACGCTCCGCAAGCGATCGGGCCGTATTCGCAGGCGATCGAGACAAACGGATTTTTGTTTATTTCAGGGCAACTTGGCGTTACGCCTGACGGCAAATTTGTCGGCGAGGACGTGAGGACTCAGGCGGAGCAGTCGATGCTAAATTTAAAGGCGATTTTGGCGCAGGCGGGGCTTGGCTTTGAAAACGCGGTAAAAACGACGATTTTTCTAGCAGACATCGAGGACTTTGCGCCCGTAAACGAAATCTACGCTAAATTTTTTAGCGAGCCCTATCCAGCTAGAAGTACGATCGCCGTTAAAACGCTGCCAAAAGGCGGTCTAGTCGAGATCGAGCTCATCGCGGCGACGAAGTAAAATTTAAAATCAAGGAAAAAAATGAAAAAGGTTATATTTGCGCTCGCGGTCGTTTTGATCGCGGTTTTCGGAGTCGCGTTTTACGGCTCTTCTAAAGCCAAAGAGTCCTATGACAGGGGCGTGGCGAGACTAACTAGCGAGACACTCAAGCTTGGATTTTTCAATATAAAAGCAAACGCGGTAGAAAATGACTACGACAAAGGGCTGTTTAGCTCGCGCGCGGTGCTAAAACTCGAGCTCACCGACGGTAGAGATCCGGTCAAATTTGAAGCCAAAACGACGCTAAAACACGGATTTGCCGAGCTATTTAGCGGATTTAAGGCTCATAGCGACGTCAAAGCGCTAACGCCCGAAGCCGCGCTCTCTCTAAAGAAATTTTTCGGTACGGACGAGTTTTTGAGCATCGATGCGCTGATAAAATTTGATAAAACCCGCGACGTGACGTTAAATTTGGCCGATATCAAAACAAATGAAGATGACTCTAGCTTCGTAATCTCAAAGCCGTTTGCAAAGGCGCAAATAAAAGAAAATAAGATAAAATCCCTAGAATTCGGCTTCGGTAAAATCGGCGGCGATACGGACGGCGTGGATAAGGTCGATATAGAAAACGCCTCCATGCTAATCGAGCTTAACGACTTTAAGAGCTTTGACGATCTTGTCCCGTTTATAAACATACAAACCCCTTACGAAAATATAGCTAAAATCGGGCTAAAGGCCGAGAAAATAAGCTTTAACAGCGCTAGGGGCTATGATTTTCCAAAATCGGTCGACATTACCGGCATGTCGTTTTTGACGCAGATAAAGCAAAATGCAGACGCAAATCTCCTCGATACGCTTACCGACGTGAGTCTAGGCGCGCTTGACGTAGACGGCAAAAAGGCATTCACGCAGCTAAATTTGAGCCTAAACGAGAAAAACGTAAACAAAGAAGCGATGGCGATGTACGTCACTGGCCCGAAAGAGTCGGCTCTTTATAAGATTTTGATGAGCAAAAACTACGTGATGGAGATTAAAAATTTTAGCTTTAAAAACCCAAACGGCAAAGAGCTAAAATTTAATGCCGTTGCCGATGCGTCAGGGCTCGGCGCGGAAAGCAAAACGCTACATGACGACGTAGATATCCAAACGGCGCTAAAAGCGGTCAAATTTGACGGCGAGATAAAGGTGCAAGCCGCGTCTATAACGGAGTTTTTGAGCGCATATAAAGGGCTGATGGCCGATAGCGACTTTAGCCAGATGATGGATGGTATCAAGCCTTTTGAAGAGCGCGTAAATTCGCTTTTTGCTAAAGAGGGCGAGTATATGAGTGCGAAATTTAAACACGACGTCGGCAGTGACGATCTGCTAGTAAACGATAAAATTTCGCTCAAAGAATTTATAATGAGCCTGATGGCGAACTAAATTTGCTTTATTTTTAGCGGACGATAGCGTCAAATTTACTGCTTCGTCCGTTAAATGAATTTTATTTTTGGCTATATATTAAGGTAAATTTCTGCAAAATAAAATTTGAAAAACCCCACAACAAAAAATCTCTAAAATTTTCTCACAACCCTCTTATTCTTCAGTATTTTTTAAGCATCCTATCTGTATAATTCGAGCTCACGAATTGAGA
>CAURRL010000109.1:0-4972 GCA_963526895.1 uncultured Campylobacter sp.
GCTCTATTTTTTGCGGCGCTTAAGATTTTTGATCTAGGCGGCGAGGCGGCTTTGGTTTTGCTTATATTGTTTTTTGGCTTGTTATTTTGGGTGCCTGCAAAGCTAAAAAGCATCGGCAAAGCGCAGGATGAATATAACGAATTTTACAAAGAAGTTTTCGTTCGCGCGCTTATCGGCGAGATAGACGAGAGCTTTACGTATAGCGCTTACGGCGGCATCTCGCAGAGCGAATTTGACGCGGCGGGGATTTATAGACCGAGCACGTTTTATAGCGAAGATAGCGTGCGCGGCGTCTATAAAGGCGTCAAATTTAGCCTGTGCGAGGTGATCAGTCATGAGCGCGAATACCCGCGCGTAAATAACAAATACGTCGCCGCGTTCGTCCTGCTAAAATACGCGTTTGATAAGTATTCGGACTTCAAAGGTAGCGTGCTAGTTTGCGAGTTTAATAAGAAATTTCGCGGCAAAACGGTCGCCGTTAGCAAGGATTTTAATACTAAATTTTTAGGCGACAAAGAGCTGCTCGACGACATCAAATTTAACGAAAATTTTAGAGTTTTTACGACGGATAAGGTGGAGGCGAGATACCTACTCACGCCCTCGTTTATGGGCAAGCTAAATATACTAAAAGCCTACAAAAACACGCTAAAATCACCGAGTGCGGCCTTTATGGATAACAAATTTTATCTATTTTGCTTTAGTAGGAGAAATTTTTTCGAGGGGCGGCTTTTTGATAAACTAGACATCGCCAAGGCTCGCCGCGAGCAAAGATACGTCAGGCAGATGCTTAGCGTCATCGACGAGCTAAATTTGAGTCTAGATATCTATTGATAAATTTGCCTCAAATTTGCGCGGACTGCCTTAAAAATACTGCAAATTTGACGCCGTCCGCGACAAATTTACGCTACTTTAAATTTGCCGCCGAAACGTCAAATTTAACGGCGACCCAGCTAAGCCAGGGCCGCCGCGTTAAATTTAGCCGATTTTACGGATATTTGCAGGTAGCGCTTGTCTAGCGTAGGTGCCCACTAGCCAGTCGTTTAGGCTAAATTTACCCTTTCGCTTCGGATCTAGTAAGCCTAGTTTGTTGTGATTTACCCCTTTTTCCGCGCTTTCTAGCCAAAAGGCCGGTTTGCCGTCGATAAAATGCACTCTAGCGCCAAACTCATCGTGTCCAAAAACCATGCTCGAGGTTGATGACGCCGCTAGCGACTCCGTTTGTTACGAAGGCCTCGCCCGTTTGCGAGCCGTACGGCGTCGTGATCTTGACCTTGTCGCCCGTCTTGATACCCTGCTCGCTTGCTATATCCTCGGCGATCCTTACGAAATTTTTCGGATGTATGGCGCGTAGCTTTGGACTAACGATCGTGTAGTAGTGCTGGATGTTTGATTTTCTCGAGCTTACGAGGTATTTCCACTCTGATTTTGGGAAAAACTTTTCCAGCGGAGTGCCGTCGCTAGCCACAGGCAGAGCAAGGCTAGGAGTGCCCGGCATGTACTCACCCATGATAGAGTGTCTGTGTCCGCCAAGCGGCTCGTAGTAGATCGCAGCAGGCGTAGCGGCCGGGACTTTTACCGTGATTTTATCGCCCTTGTACGCGCTTTCGTAGCTGTCAAATCTACCGCCCTTTGCCAGTACGTGCGCGACTTTTGCTTTTTCCTCGTCTTTTAAAAACGGCTCTAGCTTTTTCATGGTTTTTGAAATTTTACTTAGCTTTAGATCCTCTTTGCTGATATCCTTTACGCCGTCTCCGTCAAAGGCCAAATTTGCCAGCGCCGCGGCGTAATACTGCTCCTTCGTATCCAGATCCATCGGCTTTCCGTCTTTGTCCTTAAAGGCGCCTTTGCCAAATCCTTTTAGCCCGAGCCTCTTTGCCACCGCGATATAAAAGGCCTCCACGTCGATTGGCGTGCCGTCTGCGGCGCGGTCTTGTTTAGCGGCGACGGCCGGGTAACGCACGACCGAGGTTTTAGCTATCGTACCCCAGAGCGAGTTTGGAAGCGCCCAGTTCTCGAGATTTACTCCGTCTGGCACGATGTAGTCGGCGTAGGCGTTAGTTTCGTTCATAAAGGCGTCGATACCGATAAAAAGCGGCAAATTTTTGCTATCTTTTAGCGCTTCAAGCACTGCGACCTCGAGTCCCGCCTGCCCGTAGACGACGTTCGTCATGTAGTTTATAAATGCTTTTACTTTGTACGGATAGCCTGCGGCGTGGCTAGTTAGCGTTTCGTTTACTAGCGGCATCGAGATAGGATACCACGGCTGCTGCGCAGGATAGCCGCTGCCGCCTGCCGCGACTTTACGTTTAAACTCCGAGCTCGTTTCGTAATACTTGCCCGAGCGGGATAAATTTAGCCCGTTTGGCTTGTATGCGCCCTCGAAGCTCTCTAGATCGTACCTGCCTTTTAAAAACTCATGAGTGCCAGCGCTTGCATTTACGCTGCCGCCCTTGTAGCCGTAGGTGCCCATTAGCGTATTTAGGCAAAATATCGCGTACGTGCTCATCGCCGCTTGCGTGTGCATCATGCCGCCGTGGACGTTGGTGCTGACCTGCCTACCGTTTTTGGTGAAATTTTCGCACAGCCAGAGGATATCCTCCACGCTCACGCCGCAAATTTTAGAGTACTCTTTGAGGCTGTGTTTGCAGGCTGATTCTTTTAGCAGCTGCATCGAGCTTTTGACCTCGACTTTTTTGCCGTTAAGTAAAATTTTGCCTTTATAGTAGAGCTTAGCCGGCTCGTTTATCTTGTAGCTTTGGATTTTGCCGCTTTGCGAGCAGACCTGCCATTCGTCGCCAACTAGTGCAAATTTGCCGTAGTCTGCGTGGCCTTTTTGCGTTATGACTAAGTGGGTGGCGTTGCACCAGTGTATCTCGCCGGCTAGCTTTGCCTGCTCTAAATTTGGCTGCATGAGGTAGTTTGCTGCGTATTTTTCGTTTTCTATGATCCAACGTATCATCGCCATAGCAAGCACAGTGTCGGTGCCCGGTTTTATACCGATCCAGCGGCCTTTATCGGAGGAGGCGAATTTGACGGCGTTTGTTAGCGTCGGATCTACCACCGCATAGCTGAAGTCGTCGTTTGTGCTTCTTGCGTGGGCGACCATTTTGGCTTGCTTTTGGAATGGATTTCCGCCGTTTGCCGGCGATGTGCCCCAGTAGATGGTAAATTTGGAGTTTTCGTAGTCGGGCTTAGTATGGGCAAAGCCCTTTGCGTTATGGGCGATCTTGCCGCCGACTCTAAAACCGCCGCCGCAGATACCGCCGTGCGAGTAGTGATTTATAGTGCCGAATGATTTTTTTATAAAGCGATCGACGATATCTGAGCGTCCGTCGTAGAGATAAAAGCTCAAAAGCTGGTTGCGTTTGGTGCCGTATTCGGGATTTGCCTCGTCGATGAGCTCGTCTGAGAGTATGGCCCTAAGCCCGTCCACGTGCCCCTCGCCGAAAAGATCCCCGCCCCGGGCGACCTCCTCGATGAGCTGTTCGAAGCTGATCTTTTTCCACTTGCCCTCGCCCCTTTTGCCCACTCGCTTTAGCTGCGATAAAATCCTAATAGGCGAAACTATCATCTCGGGCAGTGGCGCGCCGATCGTCCTCGCCGCTAGCCGTTGTCGCTAGCAACGCGTCGTTTATCGAGGTATCAAAGCTCGCCCAGTGCAAGTTTGATAGCGGGTGATATGGGTTGCCCGTGCATCTTAGTACACGGTCGGCTTTTTCGTCCACGTGCAGGCGTAGTCCGCACTTTGCCACGCAGTCGTGACACATAGAAAATACCACGCTATGGCCGTCGTTCATCGAAATTTTGCCATCTTTTACGCTAAATTCGGGTTGAAGCGAGCTGCCTTGCGGTTTATAGTCGTCTTTTATTTTTCCCGCGTCGTCCGCCACCGCAGCGGTCGCGCCCGCGGCCGAGATCATCGCCGCGTTTTTTAGAAATTCTCGTCTTTGCATTATTTTCCCCTTACAGCGCGATCTCTTCGCTCCAGCTGATCGCTTGTTTGTAGCCTTTTTTAGCCGCCAGTTCCTTATCGTTCTTAGCCAAAATTTCGCTCACGCCGTAGTAAAAAACCTGCGGATGCGTATTTTTTGGACTATCTAGTACCATCGTCTCGTGAGCGGCTAAAAATTTTCTGATATTTGAGTTTTCGTCGTTTAGATCGCCTATTATGCGGCTACCGCCCACACAGGTCTCCACGCACGCAGGCAGCAATCCCTCGCGCAGTCTGTGGTCGCAAAATGTGCATTTATCGACCTTATAGGTCTGCAGACTAAGGTATCTGGCGTGATACGGACAGGCCTCGGTGCAAAGCGCGCAGCCGATGCACTCGGCGCTATCTACTTTGACGATGCCGCTATTTCTTTGGTAGCTCGCTCCCGTCGGACAAACGTCGATACAGGCTGGGTTTTCGCAGTGATTGCAAAGGCGCGGCAGCGATGCGATAACGGCTCGGTTGCCGCGATAAAAACACCCGCCGCAGCGATAAAGCTACGACGCGAACCTAGCGTTGATTACATTTTTTCTCCTTTGAATCAAAATGGTTTCATAACTTTATCATGACTTAATTTAAATGATAATATTAATATTTTGATTAAAAGTATTTTTCAGATTGCCAAAAATTTATTTTTTAGAAGCGTTTGGTTATAATGCTTTTCAAATTTTTATAAATTTAAGGAAAATATCTTGAAATACGCGCTTGATTGCAAGGATAGTTTTGAAAACTCGTTTATATTTTGGCTCACTAGATACGTCAAATTTAAGCTTAGCTCGCTCTCAAACAAAGAGCTTCGCGACCCAAAGGCGCTAGCAAGCGTAAATTTCGCCCTTAGCCGCGATATAAAAAATATTGACCAACTAGACGGCCTCGTAAAATCGGCTAGAAACGCTGGGCTAACAGGTATAAATACATACTTTAATCCGCTTAAAAAGATATTCGAGACGCTCAAATTTTACGAGATAGAGAGCCTCAAAC
>CAURRL010000110.1:0-4932 GCA_963526895.1 uncultured Campylobacter sp.
CTTCAAGACCTGCCAAAACCTCCTGCGCGCGCTCGAGCATCTCAAACTCAAACAGCAGATAGACGTATGCTTCCTGAGCCTCTTGATGTTCGTTTTTGAGCCGCTCAAAGATACCGATGATAGCGTCTGGAGCGATTTTGCTTTTTAGCGTTGCGGCGCTGATGCCAAAGCTGTCTTTTGAAATTTTATCCGAATTTAATAGCTCTAAAATCTCGTCGTTGCTCAAATTTATCTCGTCTTTGGCAAAGCGGGCGATAAGAGTCATGATCTCTTTTTCGTCCAGATCAGGGGCAAATTTTTTAATATCAGCGAGCGAGCCTAAATTTATTAGTTTTTGCCTTGCTTCGCGGACTATTTCGCCCTGATCGCCTATAGGTTTTTTAAGCGTTTCTAGATAGTATCCGTCCAAATTTGCTATTTTGTTTAGCTCGTTTTTGATAAAGAGTGGATTGTCTTTAGGTAGCTTAAATTTCTTTAGGTCGGCGACTTCGCCGTTTTTGACCGTGCGCACCGTGTCTAGGACGTTTTGTAGCTCCTCGCCCTCGATATTTGCGCCCTTGTATCTATCCCACGGCGAGAGGACTCTGGCTATCTGGGACGGGATTTTATAAAAGTTCGTTTTAAAGTCTTTGTTTGTATCAAGTCCTAGCAAAATTTCCTTACCGAGATCTCTATAAAATTTCTCATCGTGCGAAATTTTGCGTTTAAAAGCGTAAAATTTAAACCCGTGATAGGCCATGTGAAGCACGCAAAATATCGTCAAAATCGCAGGCGGCAGTATCATCCACACGGCGACGGGTAAATTTAACGCATACTCGACGTCGCTACCGAAAATGGCAAATTTAAGATGAAGCTCGTAAGAGCCGCCCTCAAAAAGATAAACGATCGCGCCGACTGCGACCAGGTAAAGCACGGCGCAAGCTATAAAACGTTTGATTTGCATGGCGTACCCCTATTTTGCGGTTTTTTCCACTATCTCACGGCAGGTGATGCAGTATTTTGCGTGCGGTTTGACGCGCAAACGCGCCAGTCCGATATCTTCCTCGCACATCTCACAGATGCCGTAGGTTTTGTCGGCGATCTTTCGTAGCGAGACATCGATCTCGGCTAGTTCTTGTCTTTGTTGAGCGCTGATTGATTGCTCTATGAGCTGATCGGCGTTTACGGAGGCGATATCAAACTCGTCGCTAACGCCGCTTTGGCGTAGCCCTGCCATCTCGTTTGACGAGTCTAAAATATTTTTAGTTATCTGTGCTTTTCGCTCCAGTAAAAGTGCCTTAAACTGCTCCAGGTCGCTTTTGCGCATTTTTTTCCTTTATTTGTGGTATGGGTGGTTCGCGTTTATGCAAAGAGCTCTGAAAATCTGCTCGTGAAGCATAAGTTTGGCGATCTTGTGCGCCATCGTCATGCGGCTTAGGCTGACGACAGCGTCGGTTTTTTGTTTAAAATTTTGGCTAAGCCCGTAAGCTCCGCCGATAAAAAACGAAATTTGAGCCTTATCCGAGATGAGTTTAGCAAACTCCTCGCTGTTAAATTCGCGGCCCGCTTCGTCAAGTGCCACGCAAAAGCCGTTTAAATTTGGCTCATAAACCTCGTCATAGGCTTTTAGCGCCTCTTCTCGCCCCTTGCTTTGGGCTTTGGCGATCTTGTCGTTAAAGATAACGACGTCTGAAATTTTGGCGAATTTCGACGACATCTTCGCATACTCTTTGATCTCGTTTTCAAAATTTTCACGTTTTGACTTTTGGATGCAAAACACGGAAATTTCCAAATTTATTCCTCGTCGTCCAAGTTTTGAGTGCTCGGCTGCTTGGCGGCGTAGGCCGGGTTGTTTGAGAGTAGCCTTATCATATCGCTTAAAAACTGCTTATGCTCTTTTCGCTCGACTATGGCATCTATTAGGCCGTGCTCTAGCAAAAACTCCGATCTTTGAAAGCCCTCGGGCAAATCGGCTCCGATGGTTTGCTTGATAACGCGCTGTCCGGCAAAGCCGATGAGAGCGCCCGGCTCTGCGATGATGACGTCGCCCAGCCACGCGAAAGACGCGCTAACTCCGCCCATCGTAGGATCGGTTAGGACTGATATATACGGCACCTTAGCCTCGTCAAGCAGCTTTAGAGCAGCCGAAGTCTTTGACATCTGCATTAGCGAAAACGTACTCTCCTGCATCCTCGCTCCGCCCGAAGCCGAAACGATGATGAGAGGCTGTTTTTTATCGAGCGATCTTTTTACGGCGCGTACGATCTTTTCGCCCTCGACCGAGCCTAAAGAGCCGCCCATAAAGCTAAAATCAAAAACCGCCAGCTGCACGTTCATGCCGTCGATCTTGGCCTCGCCGCAGATCACGGCCGAGCTTCTGCCGGTTTTTTCCTCGTTTTCGCTTATGCGTTTTTTATAAGATTTTTTATCAACGAATTTGATCGGATCGACGGGCTTTATCTTAGTGTCAAGCTCGACGAAACTGCCTTCGTCGCAGATCATCGCTATCCTCTTATCGGCGGCTAATCTCATATGAAAACCGCACTTTGGACAGACGTTAAAATTTGCCTCGACCTCTTTGTAATACATCAGCGAGTGACAGCTGTCGCATTTGACCCAGTGCGCCGGAGCCTCGCTGGGAGCGGATTGTTGCTTTCTTGTTTTGGAAAAAATATCTAAAAAGCTCATGATTCCTACTTTTTAAAAAATTTAGGGATTATAGCCAAAATTAGCTTATGTTTTGCTAGACGGGTATTAAATTTACGCTGCGCGCTCTTGAGAATAGGCGGGTAGAATCGCGTAAATTTGCGCTATTATTTTTATGTTTTCCGTGGAAATTTTAAATTTACGCGGAGGCGGTTTTAAAATTTGAAAGGTTAAATTTGAGAGATTTGACTGCGGTGCGTTTTAACTTTGCGATATAAATTTAAAGAGCTCAAATTTGTAAAATTTAACTCAAATAAATTTGAGCCCTTAAATTTACGGCTTACCACTCGATGTAGGTTTTCGCCTTTTTTATATTCGCGATTTTTATTTTTAAAATTTGACCTTCGCTTTCAAACGAGATTTCATCGTCGTTGGCGGATAAAATTTTGCCTTTTAGTTTTTTGTTTTCGCCGCCTACTTCGGCTGAGATTTTAGCTAGTTCGCCGACGCTCGAGATAAAATGGCTCGGTTTTTCTAGCTTTCGCTCAAGTCCGGGCGAGCTAACCTCTAGCATATAGTCTCCGCTAAGCGGCGGCTCGACGTCAAATATCGGCGAAAGCAAACGTGAAACCTTTTCGCAGTCGTCTAAATTTACGCCTCCGGGCTTTGCGATGTAGATCCTGTAGATCGCTCTGCCGTTTTCGTTCGCGACCTCGACATCGTAGAGCTGCACGCCACACTGAGAGATCAAATTTTCAAGATTTTGCATTTTTATTTAGATCCTCTGAGATTTTTTCAAACAAATCGTCCATATGGTTTTGGTACTCGAGCCTGTCGTCAAATTTAAAGTGAAAATTTGGCGCCCTATACCAGCCTTCAGCAGCTATGCAGTGATTTTGCAGATGCTTTGATACGCGCTTTAGGCGGTCTAGTATATAGGCCTGCTCGCGCTCGTCAAACATCATCTTATCAAGGTATACGAATGCGTCATATCTGCCTTTTTTGCACTCGACGTCGGTTACGCAAAGTCCGCGCAAAAGCTCATCCTCAAGCGTAGATAGAGCTTCAGGCAACAGCTCTTTTAACACGCTTTGCGTGCGCAAGCGTTTTATCTCCGAGGGGTTCATAGGCTAGCTTGCTCCTCTACTTCTTTAAAGCTCTCTATGTAGTCGCCCTCTCTGATGTCGTTGTAGCCGTCGATGCCCACGCCGCACTCAAAGCCGCGCGCCACCTCTCTCACGTCGTCTTTGAAGCGTTTTAGCGAGCTTACCGTGCCTTCGTGTACAACTACGCCGTTTCTGATGAGGCGGATTTTCGCGCCGCGGTTTATCGTGCCCTCGGTCACCATGCAGCCTGCGATCGCGCCCACTTTAGGGACGTTGATGACCTGGCGTACTTGGGCTTGTCCGAGCTGCTCCTCGTGGATGACAGGCGACATTAGGCCGCTTAGGATCGCCTTGACGTCGTCGAGTAGGTTATAGATGACGTTGTAGGTTTTGATCTCGACGCCGCTTTCTTTGGCTTTTTCTTTCACTTCGCCGGTAGGCCTGATGTTAAAGCCTAAAATTACCGAGTTTTCGCTAGCTCTGGCTAACTCTACGTCGCTTTGGGTGATGCCGCCCACGCCCGAGTGGATGATATTTACTTTTATCTCGTCGTTGCGAAGTTTTTCTAGGCTTGCCTTGATGGCTTCTAGCGAGCCGCCCACGTCAGCTTTGACGATAACAGGGAGCGATTTTAGCTCGCCCTCGGCAATCTTCTCGCTAAGCTCCTCTAGGCTTACTTTCGTTGTCTTGCTGAGCTCTTTTTGGCGTAAATATTCGGCCTTTTTCTGTGCGTATTCACGGGCTTCTTTGTCGGTTTTGACGCTTATTAGCGTTTCACCAGCTTCCGGAATCTCGCTAAGGCCCATTATCACGCCGCATTCGCCCGGTTTTATCTCTTTTAAAATTTTACCTTGGTCATTGGTTATCGTTCTTATCTTACCGTATGCGACGCCTGCAACTACGATATCGCCGACTCTTAGAGTACCGTTTTCAACGATAACCGTAGCTACCGGACCGCGGCCTTTTTGCTGCGAGCTTTCTATTATGGCTGCTTTGGCGTTTGCCTTTGCGTTTGCTTTTAGTTCTAAAATTTCAGCCTGCAAGAGTACGATCTCTAGTAGATCGTCTATGCCCGTGCCCATCTTTGCCGAGATCGGTACAAACTCGTACGTGCCGCCCCAGTCGGTAGATAGGATATCTAGCTCTGCTAGTTCGCTTTTTACCTTGTCGGGGTTTGCAGCCTCTTTATCCATCTTGTTTA
>CAURRL010000111.1:0-4932 GCA_963526895.1 uncultured Campylobacter sp.
AAGTATCCAAAAAGGCAAAAGAAGTCAATGATGTGACCGACAAAGTAAAACAGGGTAAAAAAGAAGTCGATAAAAAAACAAAAGATGTAGAAGACAAAGTAGCTGCGCCTGTAAAAGACATGGATAAATCTAAAACAGACATAGAAGAAAAGGCTTCTAAAAACATCAAAAATAAAGTAAAATCCGGCGAAGATAAAATAGAAAAAGATATTGATGACGTTAAGACTAAGGCAAAATCTTCAAAGAAAAAAGTTGAAGAAAGCGGAGTTAAGGAAGTTGAAGCTAAAAAACCTACAAAGAAAAAATCAGAATAACATTATATTATTTTCGGCTCAAATTTGGGCCTATAAATTAAACTGCGTAAATCTGTTTTTGACAAATCATCAAAAAGGATTTACGCGAAAATATCTCCTGCTAATTCTATAACACCCTGCAATTAACCAAATCGGCTCAAGCTGTGGTATCTATACTGCGACAAAATCCAAAATCAATTCTGCATCGGACATAACTTCAAGATATTAGTAGCTAATTGCTATTGGTAAATGCTAGTAAGCGATAATGAACAAAATTTTATCACGCGCTATTTACCCGTCGGTAGCCGTAAAGGTAATATATTAAAATACCAATATGACGTCATTACTGGCAATGCAAACCAACGCTTTGCAAGCGGGTTTATGTGTTTAATCAAAATATCTAAATTTTCAAAACATCGCCATCAAATTTAGATTTCCACTTTTTTAACTAAAATTTTGCCGGGTAAATTTATAAACAAGAAATCATCAAATTTTATTAATAACATATCTTGGGCGCCAAATTTTGCGCCAAGCATTGTTTTTAAAGGTTAAAAAGATATAATCTGTGCATTATTCTAAAACAAACAAAAATTAATAAGGCGACCAAAAGGTGAGTTTTAAAAAAGTTTTAAGTTTTATATCTATTTTTGCGGCGGCATTTGTGCTCGGCGGATGTGCGGCAAAAGCCAAATTTGATGTTCCGCAGATCGTAAATTTTGATAAACGCGAATTTGAAGTGACTTCGCAAAGTGGCTCAAATTTACTCTATATTTCACACGAAAAAGAGGACTATTATTTTACGATGATAAACTCCATGGGCACCCCGCTAGCTAGGCGAGTTTTGAGACCAAACGGCGAATTTGAGACTGTCGGTTTTTTGCCTCCAAATAGCGCGTATAATGAGCTTTTTGTAAATATTCTAGGCACCATAAAATCAAATCAAAAAGAGTCCGTCATAGTAGTAAATAACGAAAATTTTAAGGTAAGAGCTCTTGATATACGTTAGCAAGCCAGCCATCATCAGCGCAGCCGGAGCCGACGCGGAGGAAAATTTTGCAAATTTATGTGGCGAAAAGAGATTTTTGAGCGTTTGCGAAGGCTTTAGGGCTGATAAAAGCTTTATCCTCGGCAAAGTCGGCGTGCAGCTGGCTAAATTTAGCCAAAGCACGCCAAAACACTTGCAAACGCGCACGAACGCTCTAGTTTTAAGCGCGCTTTTGCAGATAGATAAATACGTGCGAGATGCTATTAAAAAGTACGGCAAAAACCGAGTCGGCGTAGTGGTAGGTACGACTACTAGCGGCGTAGAGGAAAACTACGAAACGTTTAAGGATTTTGCCGCGACGGGGTTTTTCGATGCTTCAAAATTTGGTATAAACCGAAATTCTCTAGCCAATCCGTCTGAATTTATCGCCGATTTTTATAGGCTTAGCTCGGTTGCGTTTTCCGTCTCGACCGCCTGTACATCGGGTGTAAAAGCGATCATAACGGCAAAAAGGTTGCTGGAGTCCGGCATCTGTGACGCCGTGATCTGCGGCGGTGTGGATAGCCTAAATACGCTAACGATAAACGGCTTTGATAGCCTAGGCATCCTAAGCGCGCGCGAGACCAATCCGTTTTCTAAAAATCGCGACGGTATAAATATCGGCGAAGGCGCGGCCTTTTTCGTGGCTAGCAGGGATGAAATCTCAAGCGTAGTTATCGCAGGCGAGCACTCAAACTGCGACGCGTTTCATATGACGCAGCCTGATTTTAGCGCTCAGATGCAAACGCAGTGCGTGCAAAAGGCGCTGCAGGCGGCAAATTTAAGCAGCGTAGATTATGTAAATTTACACGGTACCGGCACGCAGGCAAACGATAAAATCGAGGCAAAGATCGTGCATTCGCTCATGCCGAGCGTTTTTGCGAGCTCCGTTAAACCTCTGATCGGCCACACGTTAGGAGCCGCAGGAGCCATCGAGAGCGCGCTTTGCGCTATGCTTTGCGCTAGTGGAGAAACTGCGCTGCCGCCGCACGTTTACGACGGCGTTTACGACGACGAGATAGAGGGGGTAAATTTGGTAAAATTTGGCCAAAGAGCGGTCGTAAATTCGGCCATGTCGCTGTCTTTTGCATTTGGTGGAGACAACGCGGCGATCGTGTTTGGGAGGGCCAGATGAGCCTTGGGGATTATCTTCCGCACGGTACAACGATCGTTTTTATCGACGAGGTGCTTAAATTTGAAGAGGGTCGCATAAAAACCAAAAGCGTGATAAAAGAGGATAATAAATTTCTTTCAAACGGCAAATTCGCCATGCACAAAACCGTCGAGATGATGGCGCAGTCGCTGGGTATCTACGACTCAAAGATGCGCGAGCTAAAAGGTATGAAATTTGGCCTGGGTTTTTTGCTAGGCAGTAGAAAATTTGAGATATTTAAGCCGTTTTTAGCGGCTGGAGACGAAGTCGTCATCGATGCAGCCTGCTCGATACAAGACGCAAGCGGTTTTGGCGTTTACGACTGTGAGCTTTACGTAAACGGCGAGCTTGGGGCGCGCGCGACGCTAAACGTGCTTAGTCCAGACGAGGAATACGTAAAAAGGATACTAGATGAGTAAAAGAGTACTGATAACGGGCTCGAGTCGCGGCATCGGCGAAGCGGTAGCTAGGCGACTGGCAGCGGCGGGATACGAGGTCGTGCTGCACGGCAAAAGCGCGAGTGAGCGACTATTAAATTTACAAAACGAGTTAAATTTGATTGCTTTAAAATTTGACGTTGCAGATACGCAGGCGGCACGGGCGGCGATCGAGGCCGATATAGAGGCTAACGGCGCTTATTACGCCGTCGTGCTAAATGCCGGCATCACGCGCGATAACACCTTCGTCGGCATCGAAGACGAGGATTGGTTTGGCGTCGTAGATACGAATTTAAACAGCTTTTATAATGTCCTAAAGCCCGCTTTAATGCCTATGATCCGGGCCAAAAAGCCCGCTCGCATCGTCGTCATGAGCTCTGTTTCAGGCGTCATCGGCAACCGCGGACAGAGCAACTACGCGGCTAGTAAAGCAGGCCTCATAGGCGCGGCAAAGTCCCTCGCCGTCGAGCTAGCATCGCGAAATATCACCGTAAACTGCATCGCACCTGGACTCATCGAGACTGATATGACGGACGGCGGCTTGCCGATCGAGGAGATTTTAAAGGCTATCCCAGCCAAAAGAGCGGGCAGGGCAGACGAGGTCGCGCCTTTAGTCGAGTTTTTGCTAAGCGAGGGGGCAGCCTACATAACGAGGCAGGTTATCGGCGTAAACGGAGGGCTTTGCTGATGCGAGTTTTTATAACGGGTATGGGCATGGTGAGCGCCTTTGGAAAGAGCTGGGAGGAGATAAGGGCTAAATTTGAACTCGGCCGAAACGCCGTGAGATACATGCCTCAGTGGGATAGATACGCCGATCTAAATACCCGCCTGGCCGCACCTATAGAGGGCTATGAGTGCCCTAGCTCGTGGGACCGTAAGCAGTTAAGGAGCCTGGGTACCGTTTCGATGTATAGTGTCGAGGCGGCGGGTCTAGCGCTAAGAGACGCGGGGCTCATGCGGGGCGAAAATTTAGACGCCGCGAGCCTCGATCCTATCGTGCAAGACGGCAGACTAGGCGTCGCATGCGGCTCGTCTACGGGTAGTACCGAGTCGATACTAGCGATGGCAAAACTGCTCGAGCGCGGCGAAAACGAGTGCAATGCCAATACATACATCAAGATGATGCCTCACACCACGGCGGCAAATATCGCGCTTTTTTACTCGCTAAAAGGGCGCATCATCCCGACCTCCTCGGCATGTACGAGCGGTTCGCACGCGATCGGATACGCCCATGAAAGCATCAAAAGCGGCAAGATCGACATGATGTTAGCAGGCGGTGCGGAGGAGCTGTGTCCGAGCGAGGCGTACGTGTTTGATATGCTTTATGCCACTAGCGTGAAAAACGGCTCGCCTGAAATTTCGCCGACCCCGTTTGATGAGGAGCGCGACGGTCTAGTGCTAGGCGAGGGTGCGGGGATACTTTTGCTAGAGAGCGAAGAGAGCGCCGTAAAGCGTGGGGCTAAAATTTACGCCGAGGTCGTGGGCTTTGGCTCGAACTGCGACGGCTCGCACGTCACGCGTCCGCAAAGCGCGACGATGAAAGGCGCGATGGCTCTAGCTTTAAAAGACGCAAATTTAACGCCTGAAAAGATCGGCTACGTAAACGCTCACGCCACGGCGACTAAACAAGGCGATATCGCCGAGAGTATCGCTACAAACGAGCTTTTCGGCGACAAGATCGCTATCAGCTCGCTAAAAAGCTACCTGGGTCATACGCTGGGTGCTTGCGGCGGTTTGGAGGCGATATTTAGCGTGATGATGATGCGCGAGAAAAGATTTTTCCCAACTATAAATTTAACCCACATCGATCCTAGTTGCGCGCCGCTTTTTTATCTAACCGAGCAAACCGCGATAGATACGGATTTTGTTATGAGTAACAACTTTGCTTTTGGCGGAGTAAATACCTCGCTGATATTTAAAAGAATTTAAAATTTGAAGGTAAAATATGAAACGAATTTTAGCCGTTTTGCTTTTGATTTGCTCTTTTTCTGCGGCAAAGGATGAGTTTTACGAGCACGATATCGC
>CAURRL010000112.1:0-4878 GCA_963526895.1 uncultured Campylobacter sp.
ACGTAAAATAGCTTTAAATTTTCCTGAATCGTTTTCATGAAATTTCCTTGTAAATTTTGGGCTATTTTACTGATTTTTGTTTAAATTTCGGGTGAAGCTGTAGGGTAAATTTTGAAATCGAAGCGGGTAAAATTTAAAAAAGGCAAGCACAAAGCTCGCCTTTTAGTTTTGCGTTAAATTTATTGGTAAGTTTTTAGCTGTTCGTTTAGCTCTTCGAGTGTCTCTTTTACGCGCTTATCGGTAAATTTTACGATATTTTGATGCGCATTTTGTTTATTCATCACTTGGCAGCAGTATCTCATGGCGCCTTTGTATTTTAGCGCAGTAACTAGCTTTAGATCTATGTCGACGTCCACTCTTTCGCAAGAGCCGCTTTCGCAGTCGGAAAGTCCAAGCTCAAATTTAGCATTTACTTGCTCGCCGTCCCTAAACTCTCCGTCATCGGCGCTAACGACGCCGAGTCCGCCCTCGGAGATATCGTATAAATTCCCCTGCACTGCGCTACCGTTTTGAGCAAGAGAGACCTTGGTGTAGCGGTTCGGATATACGCGCTGATATTTTCTCAAATTTGCGTGCAAGTTGTGCATATAGTTAAAATCTCCAAGAGTCACGGTCAAATTTGACAGATCAAATCCCGCGATATCGGCTCTTAAATTTTCGGCAAAATACTCATCGCGCACGATGTAGGCGTTTTTTTCCTCTTTCATGGCCAAAATTTGCTCTAGCGTCACCTTGCAAACCACGGTCTCATCCTCGACGGCTATTACGCTACCTTGACACTCGACTTTTACGCCGTTATATAAATTTAAAAAGTGAATCTGGTGGTTGTCTTTTAAAGCCCTTGAAAATACGCTGATAGCGCCTTCTAAGATCATAGAACCGCCGTTATCCGTGTTGATCATTTAGAGGTTTCCCTTCCGAGATTTTAGAAATTTCCCCTATTATAGTAAATTTATTTTGTTTTTAGTTTAAATTTTTCGCGTATTTTATTAAAAATTTTGCAAAGTGGGTAAAAAGGGTGAAGAAAAGGGCGAAAGCTCGCCCTTAAATTTGGATGATTATAGTTTATCTGCGTTGTGAGATAGGTAGTCTGCGACGCCTGCGGTATCGGCTTTCATGCCTTTATCGCCTTTGTTCCAGCCGGCAGGGCAAACCTCTCCATGCTCGTTCGTAAATAGCATAGTATCTACCATTCTGATCATCTCGTCGATGTTTCTTCCAAGCGGAAGGTCATTGATAACCGCGTGGCGAACTGTGCCGTCTTTGTCTAGTAGGAATGAGCCGCGAAGAGCGACGCCAGCGTCTTCTAGAAGTACGTCAAATCCGCGAGCGATAGACTTCGTCATATCTGCTACGATCGGGAAGCGAACTTGGCCGATACCGCCTTTGTTTACCGGAGTCTCTTTCCACGCGAAGTGAGAGAATTGGTTATCTGTCGAAACGCCGATAACTTCGATGCCGCGAGATTTAAATTCGTCGTATCTTTTATCAAACGCGATGATCTCGCTAGGGCAAACGAATGTAAAGTCCATAGGGTAGAAAAATACTACCGCGCCTTTCTCGCCGATATTTTTATATAGGTTGAAATCGTTTACGATTTGATTGCTTCCTAAAACTGCTGCAGCTGTAAAATCAGGTGCTTTTTTTGTTACTAACATTTTTTCTCCTTAATAATTTTTATTTGTAGCGAAATTATATCATCTAAAGATTAAAAAGAGCTAAAAATTTAACGTTTTCGTTTTTAAATTTAACGCAAAAATTTAATATCAAATTTACTTAGTTTTTGATATTCTTGCGAAAATTTTGACCAAAAAGGATAAAAAAATGGCAGTAAAAATAACAGACATCTGCATCAGCTGCGGCTCATGCATCGACGAGTGCCCGACGAGCGCTATCGTAGACGACGCGGATAACCCGACCGGCGAGGACGCATACTACGTTTACGCCGACAAATGCGTCGAGTGCGTAGGATTTAACGACGAGCCGGCATGCGCCTCAGCCTGTCCGACCGACGGTTGCATCGTTTGGGACGCTCCTTTTGCAGGACAGCCTTCTCGCGCCGAGATAACTGCAGATATGAGAACGGGCGAAACTGCCGTCATCTCGTAAGCTACGCATCTAAGCCCTTTTGCGGGGCTTATTTTGAAATTTAATTTTTTTTTGATATAATCACCGCCTTATAAAAACCACAAAAAGGAAATTTTATGCAACAAACGCTTTCTATTATTAAGCCTGATGCCGTAAAAAAGGGCGTTATCGGAAAAATCGTGGATAGATTCGAAAGCAACGGACTAAGAATCGCCGCTATGAAAAAAGTCAAACTAAGCACATGCGACGCAAAAGCTTTCTACGCAGTTCACAAAGACAGACCTTTCTTTAATGATTTGGTTGATTTTATGGTGAGCGGACCTGTCGTAGTTATGGTTCTTGAGGGCGACGACGCGGTAGCTAAAAATCGCGATCTAATGGGCGCAACAAATCCAAAAGAAGCAAAACCGGGCACTATCAGAGCTGACTTTGCAGAGAGCATCGATGCAAACGCCGTTCACGGTAGCGACAGCCTAGAAAACGCTAAAAACGAGATCGAATTTTTCTTTGCAACAAGAGAAATTTGCTAAATTTAGGTTAAATTTTGAAAATATCTTTCGCAAAAATCGCAAATAATCAAATGCCGTTCGAGTTAAACTCGGACGGAGTAAATTTTAACGGCGATCTAAAAAGAATAAATCAAAATTTAGTTAGCTGTAAAGGCAAAATCGTAGGCGAAATAGCTCACAACTGCGACCGATGCGGCGAAGATATAAATTTAAAGCTTAATGAAGACGTAAATTTGATATTAAGCGACGGAATTTATAAAGACAAAGAAGAAAACCTCGAAGATGTGGTAGAGTTTTTCGACGGCTTTATAAATTTAGAAGAAGTATTAACAAGCGAAATAGAAGCTTTTAAGAGCGATTATTTTTATTGTGATAAATGTAAAAATCTATAAAGGAGAATAAAATGGCAGTACCTAAACGAAGAGTAAGTCATACTCGCGCGGCAAAAAGAAGAACGCACTATAAAGTAACGCTTCCGGTTCCCGTAAAAGATAAAGACGGCTCATGGAAAATGCCTCACCGCGTAAATAAAACTACCGGAGAGTATTAATACAAATGACCAGCATTTGCATTGACGCGATGGGCGGCGACTTCGGTCCGCAACCTATTATCGGCGGCGTGATCGAGGCTTTAAATGAAGTAAAATTTGAAGCCGTTTTGGTAGGTGATACGAAAATTTTAGAAAGCCTCGTTCCGCAAAATTTAAAACAATACGTAAAATTTATTCAAGCCGACGAGGTCGTTTCTATGAGCGACGGCGCCACCGATGCGTTAAAGCGAAAAGAAAGCAGTATTTTTAAGGCTATCGAGCTACTTAAAAACAAACAAACTATGGCCGTAGTTTCGGCAGGACACAGCGGAGCTACGATGAGTCTTGCCACGCTTCGAGTCGGGCGACTAAAAAACGTCTCGCGCCCCGCGATAGCGACGCTGATGCCAAACGTAACCGGCGGCAACACGCTAGTTTTGGACGTCGGCGCAAACGTGGACTGCAGACCGGAGCATCTGTTTCAATTTGCTATAATGGGCGAGGCCTACGCAAAAGAGATTTTAAAAATAAAATCCCCTAAACTAGGACTTTTGTCTAATGGTGAAGAGAGCAGTAAAGGCAACGAGGCGACGAAAGAAGCTTTTGAAATGATCTCAAAACTTGATAGCTTCGTGGGTAACGCCGAAGGAAATCAAGTCTTTGACGGAAGCGTCGATGTGGTAATTTGCGACGGTTTCGTCGGAAATATATTACTAAAAACAAGCGAAGGCGTAGCCGACGCGATAACCAAAATCATCAAGAAACACGTTAAAAAATCCCCGGTCGCTATAGCAGGCTCGCTTCTCATGAAAAAAGTTTTTAAAACTCTAAAGCAGCAAGTTGATTACGACGAATATGGCGGCGCACCGCTACTTGGCGTGAACGGCTGCGTCATAATAAGCCACGGCAAAAGCACACCAAAAGCTATCAAAAATGCGATATTTCAAGCTCTAAAATTCGCAAACTCCGATATAAACAAAGTCATCGAAGACGAGCTTTCGCACTTCGCAAAATGAAATTACAAAGAAAAATTTAATGCCAAAAGCCTCGCTAATATCCATAGCTGCATACGCTCCACCTAAAATTTTAACAAATTTCGACCTTGAAAAAATGGTGGAAACTAGCGACGAGTGGATAGTTAAGCGTACAGGTATTAGCCAACGACGCATAGCGCAGGATGAAGATACGAGCGAGCTTGGCACGAAAGCGGCAAAAATAGCGCTTGAAAGAGCAAATTTGACAGCAAAAGATATTGATGCGGTTATCTGCGCGACTATCTCGCCCGATCACTTTTGTATGCCCTCAACGGCGTGTAAAATCGCTAAAAATTTAGGCATAAATGCCATTACGGCATTTGATATAAGTGCGGCATGCACGGGTTTTATTTATCTACTTGAGCTTGCAAAATCGCTAATTGAAAGCGGAAGTAAAAAAAACGTATTGATAATCGGAGCCGAAAAACTAAGTAAGATCGTCGATTGGACCGATAGAACTACTTGCATACTATTTGGCGACGGAGCGGGTGCAGCGGTCGTAAGCGCTAGCGAAGAAAACGAAATAATCGACGTTCACACCGCAGCCGACGGCAACTACGCAAACCTACTCATAACTCCGGGCGGTGAAGAGAAATTTATCAAAATGTCGGGCAATGAAGTATTTAAAATCGCGGTTCAGACACTAACTAAAGACGTCGTAGATATCCTAGAAAAAAATCAAATTTCAAGCGATAAAATCGATCTTTTCATACCTCAT
>CAURRL010000113.1:0-4849 GCA_963526895.1 uncultured Campylobacter sp.
CCGAGGGCAAGATCGAGTACACTACCCTATTTTTCGTGCCGGCGTCAGAGCCGTTTGATCTATTTCGCGTGGATTATCAAAGCGGCGTGAAGCTATACGTCAAAAGCGTATTTATCAGCGACGACGCCAAAGAGATGTTGCCACCGTATCTTAGATTCGTCCGAGGTATCATCGACGTGGAGGATCTGCCGCTAAACGTCAGCCGCGAAATCCTGCAAGAAAACAGCATAATGCGCAGTGTGAGGGAGCAAAGCGTCAAGAAAATCCTGGGCGAACTAGCCAAGCTAAAAGAAAAAGATAGAGAAAAATACATCAAATTTTATAAAATATTTGGCAAGGTGATAAAAGAGGGACTTTACGGATTTAGCAGCGAAAAGGAGCAAATTTTAGACCTTTGCCTCTTTAAATCAAGCAAACGCGACGGGCTAATCAGCCTAAAAGAGTACAAAGAAGCGATGAAAGAGGGACAAAAATCGATCTACTATATCAGCGGAAACAACGAAACGATGCTAAGAAATTCGCCGCTTTTAGAAAGCTTTAAGGCTGAAGGAATAGAAGTGCTCATCATGGACGAGGAGATAGACTCTATTGTTATGCCGATGGTCCAAGACTACGACAAAATGCCGATAAAAGAAGTAAATCACACCGATATCGACGCCGAGATCAAGCCGGAAAAAAGCGAAGCCGACGAAGGTAAATTCGCCGCGCTGCTAGCCAAGATGAAAGAGATACTAAAAGACGAGGTAAAGGACGTAAAGCTAAGCTCGCGCCTAAGCGAAAGCGCCGCCGTCATCGTCTATGATAAAAACGATCCTGACTACGCTACACAGATGATGCTAAAGCAGATGGGGCATAGTGCGGGTAAAATTTTACCAATACTGGAGATAAATCCAAAGCACGAGCTCTTTGAAAAGCTATCTCAAAACGAGGCGATGATCTATGACGCAGCTGAGCTGCTTTTAGATATGGCTAAGCTAAACGAAGGCGTCGCTATCGACGATCCGTCGGCGTTTAGCAAAAAGCTAACTAAAATCTTGCTAAAAGCGATCTAAATTTAAGCCTTTTGGGGCTTAAATTTTTGGCTCGGCGGCGGAGTTAAATTTGCCGCCGAGTTTTTAAATTTAAGCTCAAATTTATACTCCAAAATCCACCCGCCCTACCCTTTAAATTTACGGCGTCAAATTTGATTTAATAGGCGTTTGCTATCTGGATTGAAAAAACGAGTAAGCTACATTTGCGTAATATTTGGTTATAATTACCGAAAAATTTAAGGTATAAAGTGAACGAAAGTAAAGAATATTTCGTAAAAGAAGAAGATTTTATCGTATCAAAAACCGATCTAAAGGGCAAGATAACCTACTGCAATCAGCCATTTTTAAAGATCGTCGGCACGACGCAAGATCAGCTTTTGCACAAGCCGCACAACATCATCAGGCATCCCGATATGCCGCGCATCGTGTTTAAGCTTCTATGGGATCGCATCAAGGCAAAACAAGAGATCTTTGCGTTCGTTAAAAACAAGAGCTTTGACGGCGGCTTTTACTGGGTATTTGCTAACATTACAGCTTCGTTAGATGCTAACGGCGAAATCATCGGCTACTACTCCGTCCGCCGCACGCCAAACCCTGAGGGCGGCAAATTTATCTAAGGTGTATATAAGCTGCTACTTGCGGCAGAAAAAAGCGGCGGCATGGAGGCCTCAAGCAAGTTGCTGGGACAAATTTTAGCCGGCGCCGGCGTCAGCTACGACGAGTTGGTACATAAACTACAGCGAGGACAGATATGAGGCAGCATCCTATCTCAGGCGATATAATTAAGCTAAAAAACGAGCTTAACGAGCTTGAAAAAATGGACATCAAACCGCAAGAAGCGATCATGAGCGCCGCGCAGTTTAGCGCTCTAGCAAGCGCCGTCAAAGAGCGAGGAACAAAGGCTAGCGGATATTTTTCGGCCGTTTTTGACAACGAGGATTATTATGCTAACGTCAGCGCCTATCTCTCGCAGATCCTGCTAGAGATATCGCTAAAAAGCGAGAAAAACGGCATAAGCACGGCGGCGAATCACAAACTCCAAGTCGCTGCGAAAAATATCAAGGATATAACCGAGCTTTTGCAAGCTCAAAGCGCCATCATGCAAAAATACAAAAGACGAAGCTTCTTTGACAAAGACGCGGCTCGTCTGCGCGCCGTAAAGACGCAACTAGCCGAGCTACTAAAAGCGCAATCAAGACTAGATAAACTACTAAAAATGCAGGCTAGCATCATCTCAAACGTGATTTTGGGTGAGTTTAAGATGGCGTATAAATTTTTACTTTACTCTGTTTTTTTAGCAAAAAGCAGAGGCGATCAGCTCCTTTTAGCCGAGATAATAAGCGTTTGCGATAAGATCGCGGCGATGATAGAACCGGTTTTTAGCGGTCAAAGCCTGCAAACCGGCGAGCTCGTGTATCACTATCTAGTTTACGAGCTGCGAGAACTTAAAGATGATTTTATAAACTAATTTTCAAATTTGCAAAAATACAAAGATATTTAAATTTAATGCTCTGCTGTAAATTTAAATATCTTTTAAAATTTTATCCACTATTTTTCGTGCGCCGCCGTTATCTATCTGCCTAGAAAGCTTGCTTGAAATTTGCGCTATATCCATCTCGTTTATCAAATTTAGCATCTCGTCTACATCGATCTCGCTGCCTTTTTGAAAGCAAAATTTGGCCAATTTTTGATCCACTAGAAATTTAGCATTAAAGACCTGATGATTGTTCGCAGCGTAAGGATAAGGTATGAATACGCTAGGCAGCGCATTCGCCGTGAGCTCCCACAGCGTACCCGCCCCTGCGCGGCTTATCGCCAGATCGGCGCAGCTCATCTTAAGCTCTATTTTAGGATCAAAGTCAAAAAGATCGAGTTCCTCGCCAGCAAGGCCTAGTTTTTTGTACTCCTCTTGTAAGCTCTCAAGCGCGTTTTTACCGCATTGATGGATGATTTTTACGCCTTTTTGTTTAAAAATCGGAGCCAGCTTTAAAGCAAGCGAGTTTATCGCCGCAGCACCCTGCGAGCCGCCTAAAAATATCACCGTTTTTAGCTCGCTGCGAAGCCTAGCTGCGCTAAAAAATCTCTCCGCAACGGGGTAGCTAAAGACAGGCTTAAAATACGAGCTAAAAAAGCCCTTTGCGAGCGGTTTTAAGAGCTTGTTTAGGTTGCCGATCACGGCGTTTTGCTCGTGGATAAAAAGCGGCGTGCGCGAGATGATGGCCGCAAATGCCGCAGGCGCCGCACTGTATCCGCCCACACTAACAACGGCTTTTACGCCTTGGTTCTTGAAAATTTTGCGGCATTTAAAGGCTAAATTTAGGATATTAAAAAGCGAAAAAAGCTTGCCTAGTCCTTTTTTATTTACCACGCCGCTGCTTGGCAGAAAAAATTTCTCGCTAAATGCGGCGTCGTTTTCAAACCACATCTTGTCCTGTCCGCTACTAGAACCCACAAATATCGTTCTGCATCCGCGCGAAATCAGCTCCTCATTTAGAGCTTTTGCGACGGCCAGGTGTCCGCCAGTGCCGCCACCGCAGATAACGATAGCGCCGCTTTTGGTTTTATTTCGGGCTTCGCCGCTAGTTAAATTTGACGGCGAAATTTCAGCTGAATTTTCTTCTTTGTCTTTTAAATTTTCAGACGTCAAATTTTACTCCTTGTCGTTTAGTTTAGGGCGTTTAAATTTGAGTTAAAATTTGCGTCGCAAGTCAAATTTAAGCTCAATCTTTTACCTTTTTGCTCACCATCAGCACCATGCCGACCCCTATGCAAAGCGCTAGGATCGAGCTGCCGCCGTAGCTTAGAAACGGTACGGCGATGCCTTTGATAGGCGTGATCGAGGTGATGCCGTATGAGTTCATGATAAACGAAAACGAGATGAGAAGTCCGACGCCGAGCGTAAAGAGGTGATAGACCTTGTTTTCACTCCTTGAGGAGACGCGAAAAATGCGGAAAAGCAAAATCAAAAGAAGCGACGTGATAATAAGTATCCCCAGCACCCCGACTTCCTCGGCGATACCGGCAAGTACGAAGTCCGTGTGCACTTCGCTCAAAAATCCGAGCTTAAACACGCCCGCTCCAAGTCCTTCGCCGAAAAATCCGCCGTGCTTTATCGCATTAAGCGAGTGTGAAATCTGATATGGCTCAGGCACGCCCTCGACGCGAAACATATTTGCCATATTTTCGGGCATAAGAGAAAGGACCATATTTTGCACCGTGCCCCACCATGATTTTATACGTAAAATTCGGTGTTCTGACGTAAAAATAGCCACAAAAGCAAGCACTGAAGCGCCAGCCATGCCGATGACGAAAAGCCGCTTGCTAGTGCCGGCAAAAAGCATCATAACGATAAGCGTAAGCGCCAAAACGACGACTTGACCGAGGTCGTTTTGAAGGATGGCGATGAGATAAACGGCGATCAAAAACAAAAACATATAAGGCAAAATGAGCTTAAATTCCTGCTTTAGACTCTTTTTGCTGCCGTCGATCTTGCGTGCAAAACTCCATGCTAAAAAGTAAACGAAACCGATCTTAAAAAACTCAACAGGCGCCAAAGAAAAGCCAGGCAAGCGTATCCAGCGCTTGGCTCCGCCCGCATCGGTTACTAGCGAGCTAGGTAGCGCATGCATAGCTCCCATCGCGATAGCGCAAAAGCCAAACAGACAAAAGCCGATCCAGACCATTGATTTATCGGGATCTAGGCGCGAGATGCCCCACATCAAAAATATCCCGATCACCCCAACGGCGAGCTGTCTGATAAAAAAATGATAAGGGTCGTAGTTAAAGAAAAGCACGGTAAAAACGGGCAAAGAGAGCGA
>CAURRL010000114.1:0-4848 GCA_963526895.1 uncultured Campylobacter sp.
GGGGTACTACTTACGAAGCGTCGCCCCTTCCTCTCCCAAGCCCTCTCCAACCCCACTGCACGTGAGATGTGGCGACACTGCTTTGCTGACGCAAAGCGTCGCAAATTTAAATTTAGCATTTTTGCGGTGCGGGTCTCGGTGGGTAAAATTTAAAACCAGATTTTTACAAAATTTGACTTCAAATTTGAACGTAAAAAGTTAAGGCGAAGTATTTTTGTTCTAGACGAGGCGCTTTTCAAATTTGGCGACGGGAGTTACCTGGTCGGTAATGACCGAGCCAAATTTAAAAGCAACGAAGTATAGGGCAAAAAGACAAGCCGCAAACCTCAAAATTTCTCGTCTCTTATTATTTTCCCTCTCTCATCATACTCCCGCTCGATCTTATTTTCGTAGTCGTTAAGCGACTTTAGTCGGCCGTTTGGATAATACGTCTTTACCCAGATAAATACCGTGTCTTTTTGATAGCTCGTGTTTTCGATCGCACCGTTTTCGCCGTAGTTTTCGTAATAATCCTCTTTGGGCCCCGAGCGCACCGTGATAAAGTGCTTTTGGCGGGGTTTGCCGTCGCTGGTATAGGAGAAGTTGTTATTGTCGGAAAAGATACCCAGCATCACGTCGAATTTATTGCTCGATTTATATAGCCCGGCGACGTTACCTTCGTCAAAAGCCTCCTTGACTTCGACGTTTATATCGTCCCACAAGCACAGCTGCAGCGTGCCGCTATGCGTACCGTCCGCATGATAAAAATCTATCTCGATCCAGCGCTCTTGGCCGCTTTTGATAAATTTGACGATCTGCTTTTGCGGATGATGTAGGGGCGGCTTGATATAGCCGTATAGCCTACCGTAAAACAGCGTCTCGCCCTCAGGCGTATAGATGCGCTCATAGACGTTGTTTAGCTCTAGGCGGCTTTCCGGATCGTACTCGCCCGTCCTTTCTACGTCGTAGCTAAACCTCATCTCCAGCTCGCCCGTTTGTTTGCCTTTTAGCTTTGGTCGCGGGGTAAATTTTAGCTCACTCGGGGGTAAAATTTGAGCGTTTTGCTTCGCAGAGGTCGGTTTTTCGCCGCCAAATGCCTGCGACGAAGCAGCAAAACTAAGCGCCAAAAATAGCGCAAGAAAATTTTTCATTTTTATCCTTTAAATTTTTGCGTCTTTAAAATGAGCGTGATTATAGCGTTAAATTTGGATAAATTTTTAAATTTTACTTGCCGAGATCTGTGTCTTTAAGGTGCTAAATTTGGTTTTTGCCAAATTTGGTGTTCTCTAAAAATTTTTAGTTTTTCTTTTTTCTTGGGAGGCGGAAGGGGTTTCTACTTACGGTCTGCTTGCAGCTACGAGCAAAGCGAAGTAGAGCGTCGCCCCTTCCGCCCCCAAACCCCCACCAACCCCACTGCACGTGAGATGTTGCTGCACTTCGTGCAGGTTAAATTTGACGCTGCCGCGCCGTACATTTTAAATTTGCATTTTCAAAGTGCGGGTCTCGGTGGCTCAAATTTACAAATTTGAACAACGGAAGTCGGGCGAAGTATTTTTGCGTTTAGACGCGGCGGATTTGAAATTTTGCGACGGGAGCTACCTCGTCGGTAGCGACCGAGCAAAATTCAGATCCAACAAAGTATAAACCAAAAAGACAAGCCGAAAAAGCTAAATTTTGAGCCCGTTTTCGTACCAATCTATCTTTCTAGTTAAATACATCACCAGCGCAATCACCGCAAATATCATAACGCTGCCCATCAAAAGCGCGTAGTCCTCGGACTGCAAGATACCGTAGAGCAAGCAATAGCTAACCCCGTGTACGAGCGCGATAAAAACGCCCCATTTGCGCGCCCGAAAGATCGCCGAACCGTAGAAAAGTATCGTCGCGCACACGGCTGCGGCCGCGACGAGATAGCTAGCTAAAAAGCTAATATGCTCGGAAAACGAGAGCACGAGCAGGTAAAATAGCACGTCGGCGGCTCCGATGAGTAGGTACTGGATCGGGTGTATGCGGACGCGGCTGTAAATTTCGCATAAAAATATCGCCAAAAACGGCACCGCTAAAAACAAAATCGCATAGGTCACGCAGCGCGCGATGAGCGAGTAGTTGTTTACGGGACTGATGAAGCTAGCCTCGACGCCCTCTAGCCCCATCTCGCGCCTGCCGTCCATGATCCACGCCTGTGGAACGCCGGTGCTAAGGCCCGAGATCTCCCACTGCGCGTTAAATCCGCTGCTAGTGACTTCGCGCGATTTAGGCAGCCAGCCGCCGCTAAAAGACGGCGAGCTCCACGAGGATTTTACGTCAAATTTATTATCCTGCCCCACAGGAACGAAGCTCGCGCTCTGCCCGCCCTGCATAGATAGCGCGCCCGCTAGCTCAAAACCGCCGTTTGCTAAATTTGCAGGTAGTTTGTAGTGGACGCTTTGGGCAAAGGGCGAGTATTTAGGCGGCGCAAAAGACTGCGCAAGGTCCTGCCCGTTTGCTTTTAGCGCGGGAAACGCGGTAAAGGTCTTTTTGCTGCCCACGCCTAAAATCAGCGTCGCCTCGCCTAGCAAAACGTCGCTTTCTTTGATATTTAGCTGCTCGAAATTTAGCGGGGCAAATTTGGCTTTTAGCGCGACTTCGCCGTTAAAAACGGGCACGCTAAAGATACCGCGCTTTAGATACTGCGGATTTAGCTGGGTCGATAGCTCATAAGACTGCGGCATTATCATGATCTGCTCGGTTGTCTGCGATACCGTAGGTACGCCGTTTTCGCTATAGATTGCCGCTTGCTTTTTATACGGCACGGAGATCAAAACGCCCTCGATCCTAAGCTCCCCGCCGACGGGCTGCATGATGGACTCCTCGGCGGTGCGTTTGACGTAGGCGCGGTCAGAGATCATCGAACTGATGAAACCTAGCGGGATAAGCAGCAGCAAAAGCAGGACGAAAATAATGACGGGCTTCGTCCAAAAGCCGCCCCTGACGCTGTTTATGATTTTGTTTTCCATTGGATTTCCTTTTGGTTTTTTTCACTGCAATTTTAACTAGAAATCGTAATAAATCGGTAAGAAAGGTTGTAAATTTAGAGCAAATTTGACGGCGGTATCAAAGGCCAAATTTATCCGCGTCGCAAGCTGCGTTTTCTAAGATAATTATAAACCCAAGCACCAAGCAATAAAACCGCCGCGAGGCAATACATATAAAAGGCCACGCCGTTTTCATACTCCACGTCCTGCGCGGTAAAGACCGGCTGCGACATCTCGGGGTTTCGCGCTGCCTCGTCCGCGATCTGCGCCATCACCTCATCATCATGCACGCCTAGCGTGATCTTTCGCAGATCGATGAAATTCGTCCGCTTCTCCAAGTGCCTGCCGCTGCGACCCGTGACGTAAACGCTATGCGAGTAAAAATTTAGATAGTAAAATCCCGCGTCGTCCTTAAAAAGCTTCTCCGAAATCTGCCGCACGGCGCCCTTAAACGGATTGTTGCCCGCCCTTTTTAGCGCACTCAGCCTACTGCCATCTCCGCCAAATTTATAATAAACGTACCAAAACGCGTCCTTGAGCCGGCTCTCGATACCGCTGCCGCGCGGACGATTTAAAATTTTATCCTTGCTTAGATAAAATATGCCGTTTTTGCTCGCAAACAGCATGTATTCCTGATGCCCGCTCTGAAAATTTAGCGGCGTATAGGGCTCGTTTGCAGCATCAAATCTCTCGCCGTCCATAAACACCGCGCCCGTAGCGGGATCAAAAAGAAACTCTATGCCGGCGTTTGGCTCCACGAGATACATCTGCTCGCTAGGCGTGAAATTTAGCTTCTCGCCGCCCTTATAAACGCTGCGTCCGTCGCTCAGCCACCGATCGACCAGGCGAAAGTGCGCGGGCTGCTCGGGGCCGTCTTCGTATATGATTTTTCGCCTTATCTGTTTTAGATTTTTTGCGTCCGCACCCGCTAAAATTTTACCCTCGTAAAATACCCGCTCGCCGTCCGTGGCAACGTAAGGGCTCTCGGTCAGTGGCGAGATGGGCGCGCTAGTATCGAGCCTCGCGTAGGGATAGTTGTACTCCTGCGGCCATTTGGAGAGCCCGAAGGCATGGAAAAATACCTTGTAAATGTAGCTTATCGCGCCGCCCGTGCGCTGCGTAACGTCCGAGCAGAAGTAGCTCACGCGCCCGTCGCTGTAGTAGCGAGAGCCTATCTTTTGCGTGCAGGCGGGATCTAGCCCCGACATCTCGCGAGCGCCGCAAAATACGCGGTTAGCGTCCATGCCGACGTTTGTGTAGGAGTATCTGCCGGTATCAAGCGCGCGAAAACTCGCCGCGTCCGCACCGCCCTCTAGCTCGTAGGGAGCGAGATTCCAAGAGCGCAGGTAAATTTTGCCGCCGATGTTGTAGTAATCGCTGCGGCCGATCTTTTGCGCGTCCGCGGGCAGCTCGCGCGAGCGGTCATACACCGATAGCTCATAGATAAAAACGAGCGAGACAAAGAACGGCACGAAAAGTACCGCAAAGAGCAGCTTTAGCGCCTTTTTATCAAATTTGCTTAAATTATTCGCCTTTTTCATAAGGCAATTATATATCTTGCTAGTTTAAAACGTTAGAAATTTAAAAGCGTTTGCGGGGAAATTTTAAAATTTAGAGTGCGGTAAATTTGGCGGCGAAAAGCCGCGGGTAAATTTAAACCTTATCAAATTTGACACCGAAATTTAAGCTCAAATTTACCCGCAACCGCGCGAAACGACTCAAGCTCCGCGCAAATTTAACTTAGTATCCGTCAAAATGTTTGGTCTTTGGAAGCACCAAATTTAGCGTGATACCGATAATCGCGCCAAGTCCCACGCCGCTAAAGCTCATCGCGCCAAAGTCCAGCACCATGCCG
>CAURRL010000115.1:0-4837 GCA_963526895.1 uncultured Campylobacter sp.
GGTGATACTGACGCTACTAGTCGAGCTTCACCGCAAATTTGACGAACTAAACGCCTACATAAAAAACGAGAAATTTATAAAGCTCGAGCTTGCTCAATCTAGCGCGCTAGACGGGATAAATTTTGAAAATTTTAGGATCAAAGAGGCTAAATTTAAAGAAGGCGTGAGCTACTACGGACGCATTTTTATGCCTATTTTCCCAAAGCGAGACGTGGCGATATTTTTTGAAGCGCTAGATGAAAAAACCGCCAAAATCACACGCATAAACGAGAGCGACGAAAGCGACTACAACGGCTATGTGACAGCCAGGGAGCGCGCTATGATAAGAGAACTAAAGGAGATGAACGATGAGTAACGACTTGATAATATTTGTAATTTTCGGGCTGATTTTAACGGTGCTTTTCGTGCTGGTTTTTATAAAAGATCTAGAGGCGGCAAGGAAATTTTCAAGATACGAAAAAGCTATCGAAAGCCTAATACAAGAGCTTCACGTGGTAAAAAAACAGGTTGCGAATTTTAATCAACACAGCGAGCCGGCCGAATTTGACGTAGTGCAGTTAGAAAGCAACCTCGAACAGCGCCTAAATGAAAAAATCAATCAAAAAATAACCCCGATAATAAACACCCTCCAAGGCATCGAAAGCTCGATAGATAACTTCCAAAGCCAGCAGCAAGATAGGCTATTTACGCTTGAAGAGCGCACCAAAAGCATCAGCAAGATCTCGGCTCCAAACGGCGAGGACGACGAAAAGCGCATCGTTCAGATGTATAGCGAAGGCAAAAGCGTCGAAAGCATCGCAAAAGAGCTGTGCGTGGGCGTCGGCAAGGTCGAGCTGACGCTAAAACTGAGAGAGCTGATTTAGTGTTAAAACGCGGGCGCGAAATATAAAAAAATAACATTATTTTCATACGCGAATTTTAAAAAAATTTAAAGCTTAAATTCCTATAATGCCTTTTAACCAAATCAAAATTAAATGGTTTTGATAAATTTTAGGGGCGAAAAATGTTAATAGACGGGCACGGACGGACGGTTGATTATCTGCGTATTTCGGTCACGCAAAGATGCAACTTTAGATGCAAATACTGCATGCCTAAAACTCCGTTTAGCTGGGAACCGAGAGAAAATTTACTGAGCTTTGAGGAGCTGTTTTTATTTGTCAAAGTCTGCTTAGACGAAGGCGTAAAAAAGATCCGTATTACTGGCGGCGAACCGCTACTGCGCAAGGACTTGGACAAATTTATCGCGATGATAAACGAGCACAGCCCAGACGTCGATCTAGCTATCACGACAAACGGCTTTATGCTCAAACACTACGCAAAAGCCCTAAAAAACGCGGGTTTAAAGCGCATAAATATGTCGCTTGATAGCCTAAAAACAGAAAAAGCTAAATTTCTCGCGCAAAAAAGCGTCTTGCACGAGGTTTTAGCGGGCCTTGACGCGGCGCTCGAGGCTGGGCTAAAAGTCAAGCTAAACACCGTCGCGCTAAAAGGCGTAAACGACGACGAGATCGTATCTTTGCTAGAGTTTGCGCGCTCTATGGGTTGTCAAATTCGCTATATCGAATATATGGAAAATGTTCACGCAAATGACGAGCTAAAAGGCATGAAATCGGCCGAAATTTTGGACACTATAGCAAAAAAATATCGTTTTACTGCGGCTAAAAAAATCCCCACCAGCCCAGCTAGCATCTACCGACTGGAGGACGGCTACACATTTGGCGTCATCGACCCGCACAAACACGACTTTTGCGAGAGCTGTAACCGCATCCGCCTCACGGCCGAGGGACACCTCATCCCGTGCCTATACTTCGAGGATGCGATGAGTATAAAAGATGCCGTTAGAAAGGGCGATATCGCGGGCGCTAGCGAGATATTGCGACAAGTGTTGCAAAATAAGCCAAAAGAAAACAAATGGGCGATCGGTGCCCAAAACGAGACCTCAAGCCGCGCCTTTTACCAAACGGGCGGCTGAAAACAGGGCTAAATTTATGCCAAATTTGACGTAAATTTAGCCTGCTTTTTATTAAATTTGAATCAAATTTAGCTAAGTCCAAATTTTATATTTTTACCCGTAAATTTATCGCTGTTTTTCCACTAAAACCAGCCCAAATTTGACGCAAAATCCGTCTTGTCAAATGAAATTAGCATTCAAATTTTGCTATAATCGCCCAAAATTAAAAGGCGAAATTTGAGTTTAAACCTGGTCGAGAGTTTTTTAAGCATCCAAGGCGAAGGTGCGAGCAGCGGCCGCTTGGCGATTTTCTTGAGATTTGCGGGCTGCAACCTAAACTGCGCGGGCTTTGGCGTACAGGCCGTCTCGCCAAAAACCGGCGAAATGCTAACTGGCTGCGACACAATCCGCGCGGTTTTTACGGGGCATTTTTCGTTTCAAAAAATCTTGCGCGCGGACGAACTCATAAAAATAACGCAAAATTTGAGCGCAAATTTGCGCCGCAAACCTATCGTCGTCATCACGGGCGGCGAACCGCTACTACATCACAAAAATCAAATTTTGCTAGATTTTTTAAATTTTGCAATCAGTGAGGGCTACGAGCCGCACTTTGAGACGAACGGCACAATCGAGGTCGATTTCGCCAAATTTGAAATTTATAAAAAGTGCCGTTTCGCCGTCAGCGTCAAACTCGAAAATAGCGGCGAGAGCGAGACAAAACGCATAAATCCCGCCGCGCTAAAAGCGATAAAACAAAACGCCGCGGGAAGTTTTTATAAATTCGTCCTTGATAAAAAAAGCGTAGAAAACGGCTCGGCGATAGCGCAAATTTCGCGGATTTTAGAGCTTTGTGACGCGGAAGTCTTTTGTATGCCGCAAGGTTATGATAAAATAAGCCTCGAGCAAAACGCTAGAGCCGTCGCGCAGTTTGCGATCACGCACGGCTTTAACTACTCCGATCGCCTGCATATCAGGCTTTGGGGCGCGAAAGAAGGGGTTTAGGGCGTAAATTTAACCCGCAACTTTACGGCGCAAAACGATAAAATTTAATAAACGGAGCTAAGATGATAATAAGAAAAATGTTTAAATTTGAAAATGCTCATATCGTTAGATTTTGTAGCTCGAAACGCTGCAAAACCAGCATCCACGGGCACTCTTACAGGGCCGAAATTTTACTCGAATCAAATTTTCTCGATAACGCGGGAATGGTGTATGACTTTGGCTTGATGAAGCAGGGTATCGGCTGCATCATCGATAGCTTCGATCACTGCACGACGATATTTAGCGGAGATAGTGCCGAATACAAAAACGACCTCAAAAAGCACTCTGCGCGCTGGATCGAGATCCAGCTAAATCCCTCTGCAGAGCAGTTTTGCAGGATATTTTTCGTTATGATCGATAGGCTTTTAAAAACCACGCAGATGCAAAACGGCGAGCGTGAAGTGAAGCTTCACAGCGTCATCGTCCACGAGACCGACACGGGCTATGCGCAGTGCTTTAGAGAGGATGCGTATAACGCTAAAATGGGCGAGGTAAATTTAAACGAGATCGTTTTTTCTGATGGCGTGAGAGCCGAGTGGGAAGATGCGGAGCTGTTTGAGAAAATCAAGCTAGGCAAAAAAATAGTAAATCCAAAGGAGGTCTAGCGCAAATGAGGAAAATTTTTGCGATTTTGACGCTGGCGGCGCTGTTTTTTAGCGGTTGCGACGAGAAAAAGGAGCCAGCATCGCTGGATCTTGGCGGCACGGTGCCTAGCGACGTACCTATCGCGCAAAGCGACGCAAACGTAAGTATCGACGAAAATATGCCGCCTGAGCCGGTGCCTGAAAAATGAAATTTAACGAGCATCTCTCAGAACTCTACGAGCTAGCGCGCTCTATCCATATCGGGCTTGCCTTTACGCTTTTAGCGCTCGTCGCGGCGCACTTTTGCCTGATAAATTTCGGCGTAAACTCGCCAGCCTACGCTAAGCGCATTAGGCTATTTTTGCCCACATACTACGCGTTTTTGGCCGCGATGATGCTTACGGGGCTGCTTTTGATGAGCGTTTTTTACTTTTATCCGAGCCTCAAAGCTCTCGTGATGATCGCGGTTTGGGCGCTGCTTATCGGGCTTGGCGCAATGGAGTTTAAGCGGCTAAAAACGGCTATGAAAACTAAAAATTTCACCGCCTTTAGAGCCAAAATGCGCCTAAAAATCGCGGCAGATTTTGTTTTGATACTTATCGCAAGTGGGGTGAGATGAAATTTTTATATTCAAAAGAGGCCAAAAACGAGCAAATCAGGCTTGAAGGCGAGGCATTTTTACACCTAAAGGCAAGGCGCGCTAAGGTAGGCGAGCGCATCGACGTGCGAAATTTGACCGACGGACAAAACCACATCTATGAAATCGTAAATTTGGACAAAAGGGGTGCGGAGATAAATTTGATATTTTCGCACGACGTGGAGGCGCGAAGCAGCGATCTAGCGCTAGCCTGGGCCGTCATCGATCCAAAAACGGTTGAAAAAACCTTGCCAAGCCTAAACGAAACGGGCGTAGCTAAAATTATCTTTTTTTACGGCGAGTTTTCGCAAAAAAACTTTAAACTCGATTTTTCGCGGCTAGAGCGCATTTTGATAAGTTCGTGCGAGCAGTGCGGGCGAAACGATTTGATGAAATTTGAAATTTATAAAAGCTTGAACGAGCTGGTCAAATTTTACCCAAACGTCGCGCTTGTCGACTTTGATGGAGGAAATTTGGACGGTTACGCGGGCAAGGGAATTTTAGCGATCGGACCTGAGGGTGGATTTAGCGGAAGCGAGCGGGAGACGGTTGCAAAAAAATACGGGCTAAGAGCAAAAAATATTTTGCGCTCGCAAACGGCGATTTTAGGCATAGCGGCTAAAA
>CAURRL010000116.1:0-4810 GCA_963526895.1 uncultured Campylobacter sp.
TTTTAGCGCTTAGCTTTATCGCCTCGTCCCAGCTAACGCGCACGAAGGGCTCTTTGCCGCGAAGCTCGGGTTTTGGATCTGCGGGATCGGCAAGGAAGCTTTTGCGCACATATGAGTATTTCACGCGCGTTTCGTTTTGGATATGATCGCTTAGGGCGTTGTTTAGCACCGTTGGCATCGCGTCGCCCTCAAACGGCTCAGTACCAACGACCCTGCCGCCGATGGTTTGGACGTAAAACGCGCCGAATTTATTCGCGCAAAGCCCCATCTGCTCGTCAAATATCGCCTGCGCCGCCGCGTCAAACTGTTTTGCTTGCGCCGAAGCTGCCGCGAGCGCGCCTAGTTTTAGAAAGTCTCGTCTTTTCACGGTTCTGCCTTAAATTTAAATTTGATTGGTTGATTTGGTTTAAATTTAGCGGAATTTACGCGGTTGATTTTTGCATAGTTTGCCTTTTAACGTATTACGCGACCTCGCGTCTTGGCGGCGATTTTACTAAATTTGGGCTTAATTATCGTTTTAGCGGCGGTTTTTAAAAATAGCGTAAATTTAGGCCAAATTTGATAATATCTCATCAAAATTTAAAGGAAGCGGATGTCAAATTTGAAAGCCGACTTTGAGCTAAAGCCTAACGCCGAGTATAAAAAAACGGCGCGCGAGGTCGCTAAAATCGTCTATAAAGGCGATAAATTTATGCGCTATATCAGCCTTTGCGACTTTGCGGCGATCTTGATCGGGATGATTTTTATCACGCTTTTGTGCGTCAAATTTTACATCAATGACCTTGGCTGCTTGCTTGAGGACTACGGCTTTGAAAGCGCAGCTATTTTGCCCTATCTTGCGTGGATAGGCGCGTTTTTGACGGTGCTTTACGCCACGGGCTTGCGACCTTGGCTGCTGATTCGCGCTATGCTAAGCAAGGCAAACTACAGCGAATTCGGGCAAAAAAGCGTATTTTTAGAAGACGAGTTTTTCGTGCAAAAGAGCAAATTCGGCGAGGGCAGATACAGGTACGGCATCATCAGCGACGCTCGATATGTGGGCGAGTTTGTCGTCGTTATCATCGCAAACTCCATGTTTTGCGCCGTGCCGCGAGAGGCTTTTGGCGACGGCGGAGCGGAGTTTTTAAGCGAGATAAAAAAGCGCGCGAAGCTAGACGCGCAAAATCAAATTTAGGATTTAAAATGAGCGAATTTGACGAGCTAAGTTTACACGAGCCGTTTCTAAAAGGGCTACGCAATCTAATAAACGGCAACCAAGTTAAGCCTGAGGATTTGGTAGAAATTTCGCACGAAATTTTTGATTTTGAAGCCACAGCTAGCGTGACGTGGGAGTTTTACGGCAAGCGCGAGGAGGGCAAGGTCGCAGGCGGCGCAAAAGAGCAGATACACTTTGGCGACGACGTGCGAGGCTACGAAAATCACGCCAGAGAGTGCTTGTTACAGGCTAGAGATAGCGCGGATCTGCGTGAAATTTTACTCACCGAACTACGCCAAGACGCAAAAGAGGCCGTCGCAAAATCAGGCGGTGCGGTTAGGTATTACGATTTTAAGCCATTTAGCATGAGCGAGCGTTGCGACGAGTGCGGAGGCGACGGGCAGACGCGCTGCGGCGAGTGCGGCGGACGCGGTAAAAAAACCTGCTCTAGCTGCGGCGGACGCGGACGACAAAGCTGCTCCATGTGCGGAGGCAGCGGCGGCGTAAATCGCCCTCACACGCAGTATAACTCCGACGGCAGCACCTACGTGACGTATCGCTACGAGAGCTGTTCATCATGCGGTGGCAGCGGCTCAAATACCTGCTACGGCTGCTCGGGATCAGGCACGGTTAGATGCGGCGGATGCGGGGGGTCAGGCTACGTGCAGTGCGCCCAGTGTAGCGGACACGGATACTTTACCACGGTAGCAAACATCGGCGCCTACGCAAAACCCAGCGTAAATTTACGCATAAAATCGCGCGCCTACGCCGACGAGCTTTTGGACTTTTTATGCGCTCGCACCTGCAAATTTCTCTCGCAAACGATACCGTTTTATCAAGACGAAGAGAGCGGCGACGAGAGCTCGCACCTGTTTTCTTACGTGGGCTCTAGCGCGATAACGCGGCTAAATTTTATCCTGCTAGGCAAGGAGTACGAGGCGGTGGGCTTTAGCAACCCGCCCTATGCATTTATCAGGCCGCCATTTTTCGACGATCTTTTCGCCGATGAGATATCTATGCTAGAAAAGATCGACGCCGACGGCAAGATAACCAGGCGCGAGGCGTTTAAATTTTTCACGCGCTACTGCTCGCAGCCCGCTCTAGACTCCGCGCTAAAGCGTATCGCTAAAACAGACGGCGCGCAAACCGAGGCCGCAAACGCCGTGATAGAGGCCTGCGAAGGCTACGTCTCAAGGGGTGCGGCGAGCAAGCTTGGTGGTACAATGAAAAAATGCCTGAATAAAATCTCTCCCGTTTACTCGCCTGCGGTTTGGTTCGGGCTGGGCTCGGTGTTTTGGCTGATTGCGCTGGTTTTTACGGCGGGATTTTTGGGCGAAAATTTAGCCGACCGCTACATCATGGCGCCTATTTATACGATTATATTTTTAGCCCTTTGCGCGGGCGTTGCCTTGTGCGTCTTGGCGCCTCTTAGCGCGCTGGTTACGCTGATTCGCCGTAGCTGCGTGCCTAAAGAGTACCGCCAAAGCATGCGAAACAAAGAGGCTTTTGCACTGTTTTTTAAAATTTTAGCGGGCTTTGGAGCAGTCAGCTCGATCTACGGCGCGATATCTGGCTTTGGTTACGCTCCGACTCTTATGCAGCTTGACGAGCGCTTTGAGGCGTCGCGCAGCCTGGAGGCCAAATTTCGCGAGATGACAGCTAAATTTGAGAGCTCTAGCGACCAAGAGCGCGAAGTAAACTCCACCTCTACAGCTAAAACCGCGCCGCAGATAACGCAAAAAGATAAAATTTTATACGTGCAAAAGGCTATCGGCGTCAAGGCCGACGGTATAATGGGCGCGCGCACTCTCAAAAAGGCGCAGGAGTTTTTGGACGCAAATTTGACGAGCGCGGATGAAATTTACGAAGCCGTAAAAGTAAAAGAAGCAAGCCGCGCAAAGTGATTGATTATAACTCATTTTAGGAGGATAAAATGCCCAAAATCAACTGGGACGGAAGGTCTGCTGGCAACGGCACTTGGGTATATGAGGGCAACGAGCTAAAGCCCAAATACGGCGCAACCACGCACAATACCTTTGAATTTGACGGCGGGGTGCTAAAGCCCAAAACAGGAGCCAACTCCTCTAACACCTTTGAGTTTGACGGCAAAAAAATAAAGCCCAAATACGGCGCAAACTCAAGCAACACTTGGGTGATACAAGGTAGCGTCGTTAAGCCCGATTTTGGCTCAAACTCGAGCAACACCTACGACATAAATGGAGCTCCCATCGCCGTCATAATAGGGCAAGTCTGCCTAAAACTGTGGTAGCGCGAGACAAGATAAGAGCAGTTTGTTTTAAAATTACGATTTTGGCGCGCGGCAAGGTAAATTTGACTCGGCTTAAATTTGGCCGTCAAATTCCCGCGCCCGCCGCAAACTAAAATTTAAAACAGATCCGCGTTTTTGTCGCTATTATAGACGTACTCCATCGCCCGAGCGATCCTCTGGGCTTCGTCCAGTCCGTGCATATCGGCAATAAAACCCAGAGCCTCGTCGATACCCGCGCTCACGCCCGAGCCGGTGTAAAATTTCCCGCTAACACACCACCTAGCAGCACGCATCCAGCGCACGCTAGGAGCCTCCGAGGTCACCCACTGCCATGATAGTTTGTTGCTAGTAGCCTCCATGTCGTCCAAAAGCCCTGTTTTAGCTAGCAGCACCGAGCCCGTGCACACTGCGATAACCTACTCGTGTCTGCGCGCTAGCTCGCCCAGAGCCGCGATAAACTCGCTATCATGCGCAAGCTCTCTAGCCGCAAAACCGCCCGGCACGAGCAAAACGTCAAATTTGGCGATCTCGCTTAGCTTTCGCGTCCAAATTTTAGCGTTCGTACTGCCGCCGACGAGCCCGCCAGCAGCCGAGAAATACTCTATCTCGTAGCACTTTTGCTCGCCATCCAGCGCCCTAGATAGCGCCTCCGCAGGCCACAGCGCGTCCATCGTCGTAAATCCATCAAAAAGCAAAACGTTCACCGCCCTCATCGCGATCCTTTGTCAAATTTAGTTTCAAATTTAGCCCAAATTTGATTACGAGCGGCTAAAATTTAATGAGACTTTTCGCATTAGTGAGATAAAATTAAATCATTTTAAATTAAATTTTTAAGGAAAAACGATGCTAAGCGATAGAGAAATAGAAGCGAGCGCAAAGCCGCAAAATATCGTAAAAATCGGTGCAAAACTGGGGCTAGGCGAGGAGGCGCTAGACACCTTTGGCAAGCTAAAAGCCAAGATCGAACCGCGACTAGGCAGCGCGCACGGTGCAAACCTCATCCTAGTTACCGCGACCAACCCGACGCCCTACGGAGAGGGCAAAACGACCGTAACCGTGGGGCTATCTGACGGCTTAGCGCGTATAGGCAAACGCGTGTGTGCCGCGCTTAGAGAGCCAAGCCTGGGGCCGGTTTTTGGTATAAAAGGCGGAGCGACGGGCGGCGGATACTCGCAGGTGACGCCTAGTGAGGATATCAACCTGCACTTTAACGGCGACTTTCACGCTATCACCTCGGCAAATAACCTTATCGCTGCGATGCTAGATAACCACATCCACCACGGCAACGCCCTAAATATCGACCCTGCGCGCGTCGTTTTCAAACGCTGCATGGATATGAACGACCG
>CAURRL010000117.1:0-4808 GCA_963526895.1 uncultured Campylobacter sp.
ACTCTAGGCAGCATAAACATATAAAGCTTAAAAAGCTCTATAAACGTAATCTCGATGTATGAGGTGATACGCGCGATCTGGATGAAAAACACGATCGACATGATGAGAAAAAGCGTCGCAAATAGCGATGCAAACGTGCTTATAAAGTTAGAGAAAAGATAACGCGCCGTCCTATCCATAAATCAGCCTCAAGATGTAGATAAACTGCTCCTTAAACGCGTAAACGATGAGCGTAGCAAGGCTCAAAAACGGCACGAAAGGCAGCTCGTATCCGCGCTTTCGCACGATGACGTAGGCTGGCAGCGTCAGTAGCGCCGAGACGTAGATCGCCATGAAGCCGAGCTTTATACCCAAGATCGCACCCATAACGCCAGCGATAAAGATGTCTGCAGAACCCATTGCTTCGCGCTTGAGAGCTAGGCTAACGACAGCGCGCAGCAGCCAAAAGGCAAACATAAAAATCGCAGCGTTTATAAACGAATCAAATGCAAATAAAAGCCCATCCGAGTCAAAAGAGGCGGGTAGATTAAAACCGTAAAGCAGCGAAAATGCGGCGCTGGCAAAAAGCAGCGGATCCGGAACAGCCTTGTAACGAAAGTCGATCAGGCTAAGCGCTAGCAGCAAGATAAAGCAGATGCCAAGCATCGCCGCCTTGAAAATAGCGGCGTAAAAGCCGTCCGTAAGAGGCTCTAGTCCGTGTGTCTCAATGCAATACGCAAGCACGCAAAGCAGGCCGCTAGCAAGCTCAACTAGAGGATACTGAAAGCTGATTTTTTCTCCGCAAAACGCGCACTTGCCGCGTAAAAACAGCCACGCAAAAATCGGGATGTTATGATACGGTTTTAGCGGTGTTTTGCAGCTTTGGCAGTGCGAGGCAGGAAAATTTATGCTCTCGCCGCGCGGCATGCGGTAGATCAGGACGTTGCTAAAGCTGCCGACTACGGCGCCCAAGATAAAAAATAATAAAATAAAAAATACAACGGCGAAAATCATAACTCTCCTAATTTAATTTATAACACATTTGGCTGCTTGCGGTTGTTTTGGGCTAGCGGCGACGTTTTTAAGCAATGTTTGCGCAAATTTGCCGCGCGATTTGAGCTAAAATTTGACTCGTTATTTGCGCCGCAAAAAGCATAAAACACAAAATTTAAAGGCGATTTTAGCGAAATATTGCCTTGAATGATTTTAAATTTAAAGATTTCGGTTTAAAATTTATGCAAAACGGAGTTGCGGCAAGGTTTTTATTTATCAAAATTTAAAGGCACTGTTTCGGCGAGCGAATCAAATAAAACGACGTAAATTTAAAAGATAGCGGTAGCCAAAAATGTCAAATTTAAAGTCCGCCAAATCTTCTATCTTTTTTCTTAAATTTGGCCACTATCTGAGCTAGCTCCTCGCGCGTAAAATCGGGCCAAAGCGTGGGTGTAAATGCAAACTCGGCGTATGAAGCCTGCCAAAGCATAAAATTTGACAGTCGTTGCTCGCCGCCCGTGCGCACGAGAAGATCGATGGGCGCGGGCTCGTCGAGGCACTCTTGCAAGTTATCTTCGCTTAAATTTTGAGTTAGTTTTTCGGCGTCAAATTCGTCGCCATTTTTTTCGCAAAATCTCCTAAAAGCTCTTAAAATTTCATCTTTTGCGCCGTAGTTTAGGGCTAAATTTAGCTTTAGCCGCGAGTTTTGCGCGGTCGCATTTTTGATCTCATTTATCTCGTTTTTTAGCTTATCGCTTAGCGGACTTTCGTCGCCGATAACGTTAAATTTGATGCCGTTTTTGATAAAACTCTCGCGTTTTGAGAGTAAAAATTTATGTAAAAGCTCCATCAAAAACACCACTTCGCTCTTTGGGCGCTTCCAGTTTTCGGTGCTAAATGCGTAAAGACTCAGCACCGCCACGCCCTCGTCGATGCAAAACTCGCACATCTGTTCCACGACGTTTGCGCCCGTTTCGTGCCCTTTGGTGCGTAGCAAACCGCGGCTTTTGGCCCATCTGCCGTTGCCGTCCATGATGATTGCGAGGTGATTTAGCTCGTTCATTTTAGCCCTTAAAATCAATTATTTTGCCGCTTGGATCAAAGAAAGTGGCGATGTTTTGAGTCGTTTGCGCTTCGCAGCTAAACTCGTCTCGCAATAGCCTAGCCACCTTGTCAAACGGCGTTTGAGCATTGATTATTTGAGCGCCTTTTAGCGTAAAAATAATCGGAGCGAAATTTGAAAAAATAAGGTAAATTTGACTCGTCTGAGTGCCGTCAAATTTCATCTGAAAGACGCCTTTTATACCGTTATAAACAAACGAAATATTAATGATATTTTTTTGCAGTGCAAGCAACATTTGAGCTAGATTTTCAAAGGTTTCTCGCGAGTCTGCCGCGCTAAGTCCGTTAAAGATATATTCATAAAACCAGTTTAAATCTGGCTCGCTTATAAGCCTTTCTATGAGTGCCAGTCCGTCGGGCGCGGCGTAGGCTAAATTTGGCTTTTTAAAGAGATTTTTTATCACGATATTTTCGGTGCCGCTTGCGATCTCGCCCCAGTATTCGCCATCTACGTCGAGGCTTTTCATACTTTTGGTGCTTAGGATTTTGTTGCCCATTTTGAGATTGTAGCGATTGTAGCCCGTCTTTTCGGCGACCTTGATGCTGATGGGCAGGCTCGCGTTTAGAGCCGTGCCTGCGCCACCGCTTGCGATCTTTTGCACTCGTGAGTCGGGGTTTATCATAGTTTGCTTGCTAAATTTACGATTTGGCGCGCCGCGTCCTCTTTGGACGTTAGCGCGATATTTTGTGCGTCACGGCTCGTTATAAAGGTGATTTGCGTGCTATCCGAGCCGAAATTTATATCGCCGCCCAGCACGTTTAGGCAAACGGCGTCAAGGCTCTTTTTCTCAAGCATATTTTTTGCGTTTTGCATAGCGTTTGCGCCGTCCATTTCCATTTTAAAGCCGATTTTTTTTACGTTTTTAAAATCCGCCAAAGAGCCCAAAATATCGCCATTTTGCGCTAGCTCCAGCGTCCAAATTTCGCCTAAGTTTTGCTTTTTTAGCTTGCCTTCAAATTTGGTTTTTGGAGTATAGTCGCTAACCGCAGCCGCCATCGCGAGCAAATTTGCGTCCGTCAAATTTGCGCGTAGCAGCTCTTTTAGCTCCGCCGAGCTTTGAAATTTGAGCGTTTTATACGGTGCGTTCGCCGCTTCAAAGCTAGCTATCAGCGTCACGTCCGCGCCCGCGTAGTAAAATGCGTCGGCAAGCGCTCGCGACATCTTGCCGCTGGATAGATTCGTCACGGCTCTTACGTCGTCGATCTTTTCGCTCGTGGCGCCGCCCGTGACGATCACTTTTTGCCCTTTAAATTTGGGCTCAGCAAGCATCCTTTTGGTTTCGTAGATAATCGTAGAAAGATCGGCTAGCGCGCCTTTGCCTGTGTCGCCGCATGCTAGGGTTTTTTCTACCGGCTCGATAAATCTAGCGCCGTTTGCGGCTAAAAAATCGAAATTTTTGCGCGTAGAGAAGTGGTTTAGCATTTTGTCGTTGGCTGCGGGCGCAATGAGGAGGGGAGCCGGGCTAGCGATCAGGGTCTGCATAAAGACGTTATCGCAAATGCCGCTTGCAAGCTTGTTTATCGTATTTACGCTAGCAGGCGCGATCAAGATGAGATCGGTTTTTGCGTAGGCGATGTGGTTTAGTCCGTCCTGCCAGCTCTCCGTGCGCGAGGTTAAAATTTTATGCTCGCACAGCGCTTCAAAGCCGGCTTCAGAGCAAAATTTAAGCGCTCCTTCGCTAAGCATAACCCGCACGTCCGCGCCCTCTTTTTTTAGCGCGGATAAAATTTCATAAGCCTTATAAAACGCGATACTGCCGCAAACCGCGAGCAAAATTTTTTTATTTTTTAGCATTTTCGTCGCTGCTTTTCTTGTCGTTAAAGAATTTATAGAAAAAGCCTTCTTTATTTATCTGTTTCGTACGGCTGATGGCTAGAGCGCCGCTTGGCACGTCGCTAGTTACGGTGCTTCCCGCGGCGATTAGCACGTCGTCGCCGACTTTTACAGGGGCTACTAGCTGCGTGTCCGAGCCGATAAAGACGTTTTTGCCGATTATCGTTTTGTGCTTAGCTTTGCCGTCGTAGTTGCACGTGATAGTGCCGCAGCCTACGTTTGTGCCGCTGCCTATCTCGCAGTCGCCTAGATAGCTTAGGTGGCCTGCTTTGACGCCGTCAAGCCTTGCTGCCTTTAGCTCGACGAAGTTTCCGATGTGGGTGTTTTTGATCTCGCATTTTGGGCGTATGTGCGCGAGCGGGCCGACATCTGAGTCCTCGATGATGGAGTTTTCTACGACTGAGCCACTTTTGATGACGGAGTTTTTGATGAGGCACTCTCCGATGATGCTTACGTTTTCTTCGATGATGCACTCGCCTTCAAATTTGGCTCTAGAGTCGATATAAACGCTATTTGGTAGCCGCATTAGCACGCCGCTTTTCATCAAATTTTTCTTGATCTCCTCCTGCATCAAATTTTGGGCGATACTGAGCTGAAATTTATCGTTTATGCCCATGAAATTTTGCTCTTCGACGCTGATGGCCCAGCACTTTAGACCGCGCTCGTTTGCGATTTTTATCGCGTCGGTTAGGTAGAATTCTTTCTGCGAGTTTTCGTTGCCGATGAGAGGCAAAATTTCGCGCAAAACTTCGCTTTTAAAGCAGTAGCAGCCGGCGTTTGCGCTTTTTATCATTTTTTGCGTCTCGGTTGCGTCTTTTTGCTCGACGATGGCTTCTACTTTGCCGTTATTTATGATGACACGGCCGTATCCGTAGGGGTC
>CAURRL010000118.1:0-4779 GCA_963526895.1 uncultured Campylobacter sp.
ATCAACAACTTTTTGGATAATCCAATCGGGCGTAGAGGCCCCTGCGCTCACTCCGCAGAGTTTTTTCCCCTCAAACCACGCGCGCTCGAGCTCTAGTTCGTTTTCCACGAGATAGCTATCCTCGCAGGCGGTTTTTGAGATGAGATAGAGCTGTTTTGTATTTGAGCTATTTTTACCGCCTATTACGACCATCACGTCGGCTCTAACGGCTAAGTTTTTAACAGCTTCTTGGTTTTCAAAAGTAGCATTACAAATAGTGTTAAAAACGCGCACCTCTTTTACGCGCAGCATCAAATAGTTTACGATTTGCATAAATTTTTCTACTTTGCGCGTCGTTTGACTAATGACGGCTACTTTTTGCGCTAGTTTTACGCCATCCAGCTCGCCTTCTTCTAGCACGACAAAAACCTTACCGACGGCGTATGATTTTACACCCTTTATCTCGGGGTGTTTTTCATCGCCGAATATCACGATATCGTAGCCTTCTTTGCTCATTTTCTCGCAAATTTGCTGTGGCTTGGTGACAAATGGGCACGTAGCATCAATCACCTTTATGTCGCTTTTTTTTAGCTCTGCTAGGTCGCCCTTTGTGATACCGTGCGTGCGGATGATTGCTTTTTTCTCACCGTCGATTTAGTTTATGCCTTCAAGCGTTTTGACGTTAAAATTTTTATTTAGACGGTTTATTTAATAATTGTTATGGATGATGGGTCCGATAGTTACGGCATCCTTGGCATTTTCGGCGATTTTTATAGCGCGCTTGACGCCAAAACAAAATCCGTAACTGCTAGCAAGCTCAATCTTCAACGCTAGCTCCAAGTTGTCTTAAAATCCCACTAAAATTTGGAAACGAAGTCGCGATAAATTCGCTCTTTTCTATAACCATTCCGCATTTTAGGCCAAGCACCGCAAAACTCATCGCGATACGGTGATCGCCGTTGCTATCTATAATAGCGCAGTTTACCTCGCCGCCTTTTACGCTAAAGCCGTCTTCAAATTCTTCGACCTCAAGCCCGCATTTTCGCAGCCCTTGCACCATGATCGCGATGCGGTCGCTCTCCTTAACGCGAAGCTCTTTTGCGTTTCTTACGCTACTTGTGCCCTGCGCATTTGCAAATGCGATCGCAAGTGCGGGCACTTCGTCGATTAGCCATGAGATATTTTCACTCACGTCCACAGCTTTTAGAGGCGCGTGTTTTATCTCGATCTCGCCGATGCTTTCGTATGTACCGGAAGTCTCTTTAAACGTTACTTGCGCGCCCATTTTGGCTAAAATTTTAAAGGCCTCCACGCGCGTTTTATTTAGCAACATATTTTTTAGCACGATGTGAGAATTTGGGATTATCGCTGCGGCTACGGCAAAGAAAAATGCCGAGCTAGGGTCGTTTGGAACGCAAATTTCAAGCGGTTTTAGCGGCGCGCTCATCGGCTCAACCTTGACGCCACGGGGTAAAATTTGCAGGCTCGCACCCATACCTTTTAGCATGCGCTCGGTGTGATCGCGACTAAGCTCAGGTTCGCTAAGCTCGCAGCCATTTGACTTTAGCCCAGCCAAAATCAGCGCCGATTTTACCTGCGCGGAGGCGATTTTGCTATCAAATTTAAAATACTCCAGCTTTTTGCCGCGGATCGCCAAAGGCGCGTGATCTCCGCCGTTTGCGCCGTCTATCTTAGCGCCGACGCTGATCAGCGGTTTAGCCACGCGCGCCATCGGACGACGATTTAAAAACTCGTCTCCGCTTAGAACGAAAAAACCCTCGCTAGCAGCCAAAAAGCCCACAAAAAGCCTCATAGCCGTGCCCGAGTTTCCGCACTCTAAAACAACGCTAGGCTCTTTTAAATTTGCGCTCGGAGTTATGATTAGCTCGCCTTCTTTTTCCTCGATACGCGCGCCCAAATTTTTTACGATTTCTAGCGTATTTAGCGTATCCTCGGCCTTTAGATAGTTTTTCACGCGGCTTGGCTTATCGCTTAAAAGCGAAAATATCGCGCATCTATGCGAGATAGATTTATCGGCCGCGATGTTTTCCAGGCTCGCGCTTATCGGCGTTCTTAATGCGTAAACTTTCATCTTAGTCCGATATTTAAATTTTGCTTTAAAGCGTCCAAAATTTTATCTATTATCGCCGCTACTTCCTCGTCCTCGAGTGTTTTTTGTATATCTTGGAAGTTAAATTTGACGCTGAGGCTCACGTCGTCTCCGAGCTTATCATCTGAGTATATATCAACCGGAGAAAATTCTTTTAGGCATTCGATTTTTAGCGCGTTTATACACTCTTTTATCGCTTCAAATTTCATGGTTTTAGGCACGATTAGGCTTAGGTCTCTGCTGATAGCGGGGAATTTCGAGTAGGCTTTGACGACCGCGCTATCAAATTTAAGCTTTTCAAACTCTATCTCACAAAGATATGTTCGCGGCAGATCGCGCGCCGCCTCGACTCGCATGTCCACGCGGCCGATATAGCCTACGCAAACGCCATTTTGATAGATTTTAGCTTGTTCAAATTCGCTTAGATATTTTACGTCGTCGCAGGCTTTTAGTTCAAATTCGCCGACCGCGTTTCTAACCGCCGTAGCAAAGCCTAAAAAGTCGATATCGGCAGGCTTTGCGCCGTTTAGCAGGCTAGGTTCTTTTGTCAGTCCGCTAGCTACGAAGCCAAATCTCTCGCTTTGTTCTCCGCTCTGGCTAAATACGCTACCGAATTCAAAAATTTTGACCGATTTTCGCTGATTTTTTACGTTTCGCTCGGCCGATTTTAGCAAGTGATTTGCAAGCGTAGGCCTTAACGTGTTAAGCTCGCTATTTATCGGGTTGGCTATCTCGGCCTTACAAGGCGCAAAACCGAGCGCCGCTAGCTCGCTTGCGTCGTCAAATACATAATGCACGCTCTCGAAAAATCCGGCTGCAGCGGCTTTTTTACGCAAATTTAGCGCGTTTTTATAGTCGGCAAAAGTGTCGTTTATGCGGTTTGCTTCACTGAAATTTAGCGGCTTTGAGGCGATATTATCGATACCGACCATTCGCACGATCTCTTCGCAGACGTCCTGCGCATTTACGATATCGTGACGAAATAGCGGAACCTTGACGTTCGCGCCCTCTTTTTCGGCGTTAAAAGTTAGGCTAAATCCAAGCTTTTTAAGTATCCTTACGACATCGTTTTGAGCGACTTCTTGACCGATCATTTTTTGCATTTCGCTCATCGTAAAGCTCACGACCTTCGGCTCGCGCGTCATCACGCTTTGCTGAGAGCCCGCATAAAGCGCGACCGATTTTAACGCGACTAGCTGCTTAAATAAAAAATCAGCGCCAAAGCCGACGTTTGGCTCGCTGCCTCTTAATGAGCGATAAGTCTGCGATTGGCGCGGTATTTGCTTGTCTTCGTAAACCGTAGTCGCGATAACTTGAGGATCGGTGTAGCTAGCCTCCACTATGATTAGTTTGCTGTTTTCGTCAAGCCTCGCCGCATCGGTCTGATATACGCCGCCCACGCCCAAAAGCTCGTCGCCGACCAAAATTTCAGTCGCCAAATTTGCGCCCTTTTGCAGGTCAAAAACAGCGCGCTCGTCGTCCTTTTTGAGCTTGGCGTAATCATACGCGCTAAATAACACGCCAGTAGAGTGCGTAGCATAGTCTAGCAGGCGCTCGATGCGGTTTTGCTTGTCGGACTCGATCAGCGCCAAACGGATCTTCATCAGCAAATTTTCGTCAAAATACTCTTTTATCTCAAAAGCGCGGTACTGAAAGCTACTTTGTAAATTTTCCTCGGCGTGGATAGCTAAAATACGCCCGATACCAAGCAAATTTTCGCCCTCTTCGTATCTGGCGACGTCTTTTAGCGGCAGATCAAGCGCGGCCGATAGATCCCTCGCTACGCCGTAAACGCTTAGGCAGTCGCCGCGATTCGGTGTCAGCTCGATCTCGATGATGTCGTCGTTTAGTAGTGGATATTCGCAAATTTCTTTACCAAGTTTTAGCTCGCCGATGCTTTCATCCAGCGGCATTATGCCGTCGTTTGTTTTTACGAGGCCTAGCTCCACAGAGGAGCAGATCATGCCGTTTGACTCGATGCCGCGTAGTTTTGCCCTCTTTATCTCTAGGCCGCTTGGCATAACGGCGCCAGATAGCGCCACCGGCACAAACTGTCCGGCTTCGACGTTTTTCGCGCCGCAGACGATTTGCAGCGTCTCGCCGCCCACATCCACTTGACAAACGCTTAGTTTCTCGGCATTTTCGTGCTTTATCTTACTTTTTACGTAGCCTACGACGATGTTTTTAGGTACCCTAATCTCTTTAAAGCTATCAACCTCAAGTCCGATCGAATTTAACGTCTTTAGCAGCGTTTCGCTCGTTACACTTGAGATATCCAGCCATTCGCTTAACCAATTTCTTGAAATTATCATTTAAACTGCTCCAATAATCTTAAATCTCCCTCAAATAGCGAGCGCAAATCAGGAATTTGATGAAGCAGCATCGCAAATCTCTCGACCCCAAGCCCAAATGCGTATCCGCTCACGTTTTTATAGCCGACGGCCTTAAAGACGTTTGGATCGACCACGCCGCATCCTAGCACTTCGAGCCAGCCTGTTTGCTTGCACACGCGGCATCCGTCGCCGTGACAGAAAATACAGCTGATATCGACCTCCGCGCTAGGCTCCGTAAACGGGAAAAAGCTAGGGCGAAAGCGCACTTTAACGTCGCCGAACATGTATTTTAAGAAATTTTCAAGCATTGATTTTAAATTTGCAAAGCTAACAACACCGCCCTCCTCGACCACGAGG
>CAURRL010000119.1:0-4688 GCA_963526895.1 uncultured Campylobacter sp.
GGATCTGCTAGCTAGAAAGCCAAAAGACCTGGATAGCAGCGCTGTGGAGAAGTTTTTAGGCGGCAAGGTTGTTTTGGTCACGGGCGCAGGCGGCAGTATAGGTAGCGAAATTTGTAAGCAGTGCCTTAAATTTGGCGTTAGCAAGCTAATCATGATCGATCACAGCGAGTTTAATCTCTATAAAATCGGCGAGATAACTCACAGCGACAAAACCGTCAGCAAGATGATAAATATCGTAAACGAGGATGATCTGCGCGCGGTATTTGAGGAGTTTAGGCCGCAGATCGCGATCCATGCCGCAGCCTATAAGCACGTACCGCTTTGCGAAGCAAACCCGAAAGCTGCTGTCGTAAATAACATAATCGGCACTAAAATTTTGATCGATTTATCTATCGAATACGGCGTTAGCAAGGTCGTGATGATCTCATCCGATAAGGCCGTGCGCCCGACGAATATCATGGGTGCTACTAAACGCGTGTGCGAGCTTTACGCGCTAAACTCAAATTTGCCGGCTAAAACCGAGATCGTCGCGGTACGCTTCGGTAACGTGCTAGGCTCAAGCGGTAGCGTAATACCGAAATTTAAAGAGCAAATCGAAAATAATAAACCGCTAACCGTCACGCACCCTGATATCACGAGGTACTTTATGCTAGTTTCCGAGGCCTGTCAGCTCGTACTTCAGGCTGCTTCGATCGCAAAAGGCGGAGAGCTTTTCGTGCTTGATATGGGCGAGCCGATAAAGATCGCCGATCTAGCTAAAAAGATGCTGATTTTATCAAACAAAGAGCACCTTGGCGTCGAATTTGTGGGCCTTCGCCCTGGAGAGAAGCTTTACGAGGAGCTTTTAATAAACAAAGACGACGTAAAAACCGAGTTTCAGTCTATTTTCGTGACGCACTCTAGCAAATACGACGTAGCTAAACTAAACGAGCAAATCAAAAATTTAACGCACGCGGACGATGTTGCGTCAGGACTAAAAGAGATCGTGCCTGAGTTTAATCACGCGCTAAATAAGGAATAAATTTGACGTTACAAGATATACAGAGGTTTTCGGAGTTAAGATACAAGGCTAGAGCCTATATATGCTATCTTTTTAGTAAAAATTTGCCAAACAGGCTACCGGGGGTAAACGCCGAGTCGATAAAAAGCGGCTTTGATAAAATGGCGCACGAGATAGAGGGCTTTGACGCGTTTTACGTGCTTGACGCAAACGGCGTGCAAATAGGCGACGCCGTGAGCCTAAACGAAAAATACAAAGCCGGCAGTGGCGAAAACTGCAGCAATAAGTCTTATTATTACACCGCGGTGCGCGAGAAGCGCTGCGTGCTAAGCGACCCGTATCCGTCCTCGCTAACGGGCGAGCTGTGCGTGACGGCGTCCACTCCTATCTATGACGATAAGGGCGAGTTAAAATTCGTCGCTTGTATCGACGTTTCGCTAGAAAACATCCTAGCTATCGTCTCTCACGGCAAGCTAGAAAGCTACTTCGGCAAGTTTTTAAAGGTCGTTTACGCCGCGTTTTCGGTCGCGCTTTTTATGGTGGCGGCATTTCTTTTTGTGGATGGGGTGAAGAGATTTTTGTCCAAGGATTTTATGCACATCAATGTTGAGGAGATGTTTGAGACAACGATCGTGCTGACGCTGGCGCTTGCGATCTTTGACTTGGTTAAAGCGATATTTGAAGAAGAGGTGCTCGGAAAAGGCAAGCATAGCGATAACGGCGAAAATAAAACGATGGTGCGTTTTATCGGCTCGATTATCATCGCGCTTGCGATCGAGGCGCTGATGCTCGTGTTTAAATTTGCTATCACGGCGCCGGATCACATCATAAACGCGATCTATCTCATCGGCGGCGTTGCGATGCTGATGGTTGCGCTTAGCGTTTATCTTTTTGCTACCAAGCAAAGGAGTTCGCATTGATCGGCATCATCGACTACGGAGCCGGAAATTTAAGGAGCGTTTTAAACGCGTTTGAGAGTTTAAATTTAAAGGCAAAACTCGTCGGTCGCGGCGAGGAGCTGGGTAAATTTGACAAGATTATTTTGCCTGGAGTCGGAGCTTTTGGCGAAGCGATGCAAAAGCTAAAAGATAGAGATTTTATCCCCGCGATAAAAGAAGCCGTAGATGACGGAAAGCCGTTTTTGGGTATTTGTCTGGGTATGCAGCTACTTTTTGAGCAAAGCGAGGAGTTTGGCGTAAATGAGGGACTTGGGCTCGTAAAAGGGAGAGTGGTTAAATTTGACCCATCTAAATTTGACGCTCCGCTAAAGGTACCACACACTGGGTGGAATACGATAAATTTTGCTAAGCAAACGCCGATAAATAAGGATCTGGCGGCCAGCGAGTATTTATACTTCGTGCACTCTTATCACGTAGTTTGCGGGGACGACGCGGCGCTTGGTTTTAGCGAATACGGCTATAAATTTGTAAGCGCGGTGCATAAAGACAACATTTTCGGTTTTCAGCCGCACCCCGAAAAGAGCCATGAGACGGGACTAAAAATTTTACGAAATTTCGGAGAGATGTGATGGAAATTTTCCCTGCGATAGATTTAAAAGAGGGCAAAGCGGTTCGACTCTTTAAGGGCGAGATGAGTAGCGCGAAAATCTACTCGGACGCGCCGTGGGAGCTAGCCAAAAGATTTGAAGATATGGGCGCAAAGTGGCTTCACGTCGTCGATCTTGACGGAGCGTTTGCGGGAGAAGCGGTAAATCTAAAAACCGTAGAAAAGATCGCAAAAGTCGCAAATTTGCAAATCCAAATCGGCGGCGGGATACGCGATGAAGCGCGAATAAAAAGCTACCTTGATAGCGGCATAACGCGCGTTATCTTGGGCTCGGTCGCGCTAAAAGATCCCAATTTTACTAAAGAAATGGCTCAAAAATACCGCGTCGCCGTCGGCATAGACGCAAAAGACGGCTTCGTCGCCGTGCAAGGCTGGGCGGAGGTATCGCAGATGAGGGCAACCGAGCTAGCGCGTAAATTTGCCGGAGCCGGAGTCGAAGCGATAATCTGCACCGACATCTCAAAAGACGGCACCCTTAGCGGCGTAAACGTAGAGTTTACTTCGCAAATCGCAAAAGCAAGCGGTATAAATACGATCGCAAGCGGCGGCGTAAAAGATATCTCCGATATCGAGGCGCTAAAACGCGCAGGAGGCGTCTACGGCGCGATCGTGGGTAAGGCGCACTACGAAGGGACGCTGGATCTAAAAGAGGCCTTTAAATTGGGCCGCTAAAATTTTAAAGTAAATTTAAATATAAAATTTGCTAGAATTGGACATTTTTTAAAAAAGGATACGATTGTGAAAATACTAGTAGTCGACGACAGCTCTACTATGAGAAGAATCATAAAAAACACCCTGCAAAGGCTCGGGCATCAAGAAATTTTAGAGGCTGAGCACGGAGTCGAAGCGTGGCAAATTTTGGGCCAGCACAGCGATATAAACGTGCTTATTACCGACTGGAATATGCCTGAAATGAACGGCCTTGAGCTCGTAAAAAAGGTCCGCGCCGAGGCAAAATACGTCGATATGCCTATCATCATGGTAACGACCGAGGGCGGTAAAGCCGAGGTCATCACCGCGCTAAAAGCAGGCGTCAATAACTACATCGTAAAGCCGTTTACGCCGCAAGTTTTAAAAGAAAAACTTGAAGACGTTTTAGGCTAAAAGAGCGCAAATTTGAAAGATAAATTTTACGAGCTTGAAGTTCTTTGCTCGCAGGAGCTTCGCGAACTGTTCGAGGATCTCGTTTTTTCTTTGGGCGTTACTTGCACGCAAGAAACTGTCGGCGGGTTTATCGTGCGGGGTGAAGACGAACTAGACGAAGTGGAATTTGGCCTGCAAGAGTACGCAAAGTCTCTACAAGATGCGCTTGGTCGCGAGATCGAATTTAAGATAACAAAAAGCCAAAAAGAAAATAAAGACTGGTTAAACGAATACAAAAAAAACGTAAGGCCCATAGAAATCGGTAAATTTTACATCCACCCAAGCTGGGAAGAGTCTAAAAGTGGGTTTGAAAATATCATTATAGATCCCGCGCTTGCCTTTGGCTCGGGTCATCACGAAAGTACGAGCGCTTGCATAGAGTATTTGCAAAAATACGCCGCAAGCGGTATGAGCGCACTTGATGTGGGTTGTGGAAGCGGTATACTAAGCATCGCCCTATCAAAGCTAGGCTGCGTCACGGACGCCTGCGATACCGACGAGCAAGCCGTGCAAAGCTCGCAGAAAAACGCCGAGCTAAACGGGGTTAAATTTAATCAAATTTGGACCGGTTCGGTGGCAAATTTGGATAAAAAATACGACGTCGTCGTAGCAAACATAATCGCCGACGTGATACTAATGCTAAAAAATGATCTGATAAATTTGCTAAAAGAGGGCTCATATCTCGTTTTAGCAGGCGTTTTGGATAAATACGAAACGCGAATTTTAGAGGCTTTTTCGTCGCTCAAACTGGTAGAAAGTCAAACCAAAAACGAGTGGAAAAGCTTCGTATTTCAAAAAGCGTAAAATAATTTAAGGAACGTAATGGATAACAGAAAAAATGATGATAAAAATTTAAATAACGGCGGAAATAATTTTTTTAATAAAAATCCGATTTTGATTTTCGCCATTTTTGCTATCGTGATAGTGATAGCATTTCGCGGGCTTGGAGGCGGCGAGATGGACGGCACGCTGTTGGGGC
>CAURRL010000120.1:0-4634 GCA_963526895.1 uncultured Campylobacter sp.
GTCCCGACCTCGCTGCCTTGTGATGCTCGTACGATGTTTCGCGGGTCGGCGCCGTTTGCAATGATGAGGTGCGTGCCGTTTTTGGTCGCCATCTGGGCTGCGGTTATTTTGGTGCGCATACCGCCGGTGCCAAATTTACTGCCCTCCGCGCCCGCGGCCGCCCTGATACTGTCATCTAAATTTTCGACCAAATTTATAAATTTAGCGTCTGCAAAAACGCTTGGATTTTTGTCATACAGCCCGTCGATATCGGTCAAAATTACTAGCAAATCAGCCTCGATTAGCCCCGCTACGAGCGCGCTTAGCGTGTCGTTGTCGCCCACTTTCACCCCCTTGATGCCCTCGCCCACGACGGGGTCGTTTTCATTGATGACGGGAATGATTTTTTTAGCGAGCAAGGAGCGCAGGACGCTACGCATATTTAGGTAGCGGCGGCGGTCGCTAAAGTCGTCTTTGGTCAGCAGCAGCTGCGCGATCGTCTTGCCGTGCACCCAAAATAAAATTTGATAAAGATGGATGAGCGAAACCTGCCCGATAGCCGCCAGAGCTTGCTTTTCGACGATGGATTTTGGCTTGTGCGCGAGCTTCATCTGTCCCATGCCCGCACCCACGGCGCCCGAGGTTACGAAGACCACTTCCGCGTTTTCGTTTAGCTCGCTTAAATTTGCCACGATTTGCTTGATTTTATCCTCGTTTAGCGAGCCGTCCGCGTTTGCCAGCGTTGAGGTGCCGACCTTTACGACGATGCGTTTTACGCCGCCTAGAAGCTCTTTTCTGTTCATTTTGTCGCTCCGAAATTTTTGAAAATTATACCCAAAACGGCTTATTTTAAATTTTATGTTTTTGTAGCTCGTTGGTAATATTAATTTAAATTTCATCATACTAGGCTATAATGACGAAGTTAAATTTACCTTCCAAAAAGGAGCTTTTATGAGATTTCTACTCGGCTTTTTGTTGGCATTCGGCTTGACGTTCGGCGGCGAGTTTAGCGTCAAAGATATGCGCGGCGCGGAGGTCAAGATCGCCTCTCCGCTTGAGAGAGTCGCTACGATCGACGACGGATTTGTCGAGAGCGTCATGACGCATCTTGGCGTGATCGATAAGGTCAAACTCATCGGCTCGTGGTCTATGAAGAGAGACTACAAATACGACTTCACCACCAAAGCGGGCGAAGCTTACACGCTTCGCGGATGGAACGTCATGAAGTATCTGCACCCGTGGCTAAATGACCTGCCGTGCGTAAATTCTCCGCAAGGAAACGTCATAAATTTTGAAGCCTTAGCAAACGAAAATCCGCAGCTGGTGATCCTTCGTATCGGAGACTGCACGCTACGCGGCTCAAATAAAGACGCCGTAGAAAAAACGATCGCTACTATCGAAGCTCTAGGCATCCCGCTTGCCGTGATCTATGCTCCAAGAGGTGCCAAAATCGCAACGATGCAAGAGGAGATGCGAGTTCTTGGAGAGATATTCGGGCAAAAGGACAAGGCTCTAAAGCTCTTTGAATACCTCGATAAGACCCAAAAACTCGTGCAGGAGCGCACGGCAAATTTAAAAGAGGATCAAAAGGTCAGCATGCTCTACATGGGGCTTAATCCAAACATCCGCAAAAACGGCGGTGTGGCGAGCGCTTACGGCGTAAATACCCCCGAATCCTTCATCATCGAAAATATCGCGGGCGCTAAAAACGCATTTAGAGGCGACGGCTCAAACGTGATCCTAAGCACCGAGCAGCTCTACGCGATAGATCCGGACGTCATCGTGCTACCGACATCAAACGGCTACCATCCGGCAAGCGAGCTTTTAAGCTCGGCAGATTTTGAAAAGCTAGAGGAGCTAAAAGCGATCAAAAACAAGCGCGTTTACGCCATGCCGTGGTCGCCGATGAACTGCGCGCGCCGCGTGGAGTATCCGATAGATATCCTAATAATCGCAAAAGCGGCCTATCCGCAGCTCTTTTCGGACATCAAAGTTCATAAATTCGTCCTTGATTTTTACAAAGACGTTTACGGCGTGAGCGAGGAGCAGGCAAAGGCGCTTAGAAGCGAGCAAATTTTAGACTGGACGGTAGAGAATGACTTTTAAGCCAGGCGCTTTTAAGTCAAATTTACTATTTTTATTCGTTCTTTTGGGCGCGCTTTTGCTTTGTATGATCGCGGCGCTCATGCTCGGGGATTATAAAATTTCGATCGCTAAAATTTTAGACGTTTTAAATTTGAAAATTTTTGACATCCCCGCCGCAGGTATCTCTAAGATGGATCAAACCGTCATCTTTGAAATCAGAATGCCTAGAATTTTAACCGCCGTGATAGTGGGCTTCGCGCTTTCAAACGCGGGCGCGATATATCAGGCCTGCTTTAAAAACCCGCTCGTTGAGCCCTTTATACTCGGAGCTAGCTCGGGCGCAGCCCTGGGCGCGGCGCTAGCGATACTGTTTTCCGGCATATTTTTTAATATCGCTTTAAGCGCGTTTGCGTTTTCGTTTTTCGCGGTGTTTTTATCCTACATGCTCGCAAAAAACGGCGGCATAGTGCCCGTGGTGGGACTTATCTTATCCGGCGTCATCGTAAGCTCGATATTTTCGGCGTGCGTATCGATCGTAAAATACGTCAGCGAGGACGCGCAGCTAAGAGAGATTACATTTTGGATGATGGGCGGGCTGTACTACTCCAAATGGCAAAGCCTAGACGAAATCGCCTCGGTCACGGGAGTTTGCTTTTTGGCGCTTTGCACGCCTGCGTGGAAGTTAAATTTACTAAGCCTAGGCGAAAATCAGGCAAGAAGCCTCGGCATAAATCCCGAAAAATACAAGCTTATATTTATAACGATCGCTACTTTGATGACCGCCGTATGCGTGGCAAACGCGGGCATCATCGCATGGATAGGGCTCATCATGCCTCACGTCGCGCGCCTCATAAGCGGACCTGATAACAGATGGGTGCTGCCGCTATCGGGGCTCATAGGGGCGCTCTATCTACTCGTATGCGACACGCTCGCGCGCACGGTAGCGATGGCGGAGATTCCCGTGGGCATCATAACCTCTTTGGTGGGCGCGCCATTTCTCATCGCGCTTTTAAGAAGCAAGGCAAAGGAGCTGCTAAAATGATACTGCAAACGAAAAATTTATCCTTTAGCTACGGCGGATTTGGGCTCGAAGACATAAGCATCGAGATCAAAAGAGGCAGCATATGCGGGCTTTTGGGCACTAACGGCAGTGGCAAGAGCACGTTTTTTAACTGTTGTATGAAATTTCTAAGTATCAAAGGCGGTGAAATTTACGTCGATTCGCAAAACACGAAGCACAAAAGCCCCGCGTGGATGGCCAAAAACATCGCCTACGTCGCGCAGCATACCGAGCTGCATTTTCCGTTTTTCGTAAGGGACATCGTCCTGATGGGCCGCTCCACGCACGTAAAGAGCCTATTTGGCTTTAGTAAAGACGACAAAAGGGCGGTGAGCGAGGCGATGGAGTTTATCGGTATCTCGCATCTAGCCGATAAAAAGATGAACGAGCTTAGCGGCGGGCAGCGGCAACTCGTTTTTATCGCCAGGGCGCTCGCGCAGGATACGCCGCTCATCTTGCTTGACGAGCCGACGTCCGCACTTGATTTTAAAAACCAGATCACGCTTTGGAAAATTTTAAAAAAGATCGCTGCGGGTGGCAAGACGATCGTCATCTGCACGCACGAGCCCAACCACATCCTTTGGTTTTGCGACGAAGTGATAGTGTTTAAGGGTGGGCGGATCGTCTCAAAAGGCAGCGTCGCGCAGGTTTTAAACGACGAGCTGCTGGCTAAAATTTACGGCGACGTCTACACATTTGAAAGGCTAGCGCAAAAAGAGGTGATCCTGCCTAAGCTGTAGCTACTCCTCCAAACTATACCCGATACTGCGCACGGTTTTGATTAGCTCAAACGGCAGCTTCGCGCGCAGCTGACGCACGAGCGAGCGCAGGCGATCGGACGAGACGTTTTCGTCTTTATAGATACTCCACTCAAGCTCCTGGATCGTGACTACGTGCGGGGCGTTTTTGGCCAAAATTTCTAAAAACAACCCCTCTTTTTTACCAAGCATTATATTTGTGCCGTTTATGTGTAGCGTGAGGCTATTTTTGTCGTATATAGCGCCGTTTTTTAGCTCAAATTTGCTCCCGAGTAAAATTCGGCAGTTTCTAAATACGCGAAACAAAAACTCCTCCGGCAAAAAAGGCTTTAGCATAAAGTCGTCGTATTTTGCGTAGTAAATTTTCTTATAAAGCGCGGGGATGGCCTTATCTACGAGGATCATAACAGGAGTTAAGCTCCCGTTATCGCGCAAAAATTTGACCGAGTCGAAATTCGCTAGATCCTTCGTCTTTACGTCGACGACGTAAAAGATGTAGCGATTGCCGTTGTAATAATCCTCTTTTAGCTCGCTTAAATTTTCAAAACGAACTATGCGGATGTTAAAGCGGTAAAGCGCGGCGTTTAGGTTTATTTGCATCTGGGCGTCGTCGCTAACGAGCAAAATTTTCTTCATTTTAGCCTACTTTTTGGTGGCATTGCCTTCTTTATCTTCAGTCTTCACCTCCTTCGGCCCCACATAATCCTCCCCAAAATAAGCCTTTTTTATCTCTTCTTTTTTGATTGCGGCTT
>CAURRL010000121.1:0-4579 GCA_963526895.1 uncultured Campylobacter sp.
TTACCCGATCGATCAAATCGGACATATCTTAAATGCGAGATTTTTAAACTCGCAACAAGACGTCTTTAACGATCTAGGCGGTATCGCGCTTTCAAATTTTATGCAAGGTTTTTTAGGCAAAAAAGACGGCGGAGACTGCTCTGGTTTCGTATCGCTCGTAAATAAAAACATAAATAACGTTTACTTTTCCGAGACGAATTTACTCAAATTTTACGGCGAAAAAGGATCGAAATCGCAAGCTATTTATAATTTTTACAAAAAGCGAAATTTGATCTCGCAAACAAGCCCGAAGCTCGGAGATTTGGTGTTTTTTAACAACACCACAAGTCAAACCAAAGGTAAAAATAAACAAACCATAACGCATCTAGGCATCATAGACCGCATAGAAGACGACGGAACTATAAGATTTATGCATAATACTAGAGGCAAAAACAAAAGCGGATTTATAAATCTATTTCAAAAAAATAGCCACAAAATAGGCGGCAAAGAGGTAAACTCCTACATCGTAGCGTGCAAGGGCGGCGACGCTACATGCCTAACGTCAAACAGATTCGCCGGCTTTGGCAAGGTTAGTTTTTAGCTAAATTTATGTCTAAATTTTATATGATAAAGCCTTTAAAAAGGAGCCGTTTTTGAAAGCCACGATATCGCTCATAGCGCTAAATTGTCTAATATTTTTTGCCGTTTACTGCGGCATTTGCGGCACTAACGCGACGCTTGGGCTAAATATGTTTTTTATAGACGGGCTTTTCGTTTGGCAGCCCGCAACCTCGATGTTTATGCATGCAAATTTAGCCCATCTGCTGATGAATATGGCGGTTTTGTATCAGTTTGGATCGCTTCTTGAGCGGTACTACGGCAGCGAAAAATTTGCCGTTATTTACTGCATTGGAGGCATTTTGACCTCGCTACTTAGTTTTGTTTATATTTATGTTATGTTTAAAACTAACGGAACTTTTATAAATTTAGTCGGAGCTAGCGGCGCGATCAGCCTACTGCTGGGTGTTTTGGCGTTTTTAGACGCCAGTAGCCGAAAGGGGCTAATCATCGCGATCTTGCTAATGAGCTTCGCGCCCGTAGCTATGGGTGTAAACGTCGCCTGGTACGCGCATATCATCGGCTTTGCGCTAGGATATTTCGGGGTAAAATTTAAGGTGATAAAATGAGATTTTTCGATCAAATTTGGGAAATTTTAGAGTGCGGCGACAAGGAGCTTAAATTTGACAAATTTAAACGATTTTACGCCGAGTATAAGGCCGGTAAATTTGACGCACAGATAGAAGAGGGCGGTAAATTTGACGAGATAAAACCGCTTCGGCACCCGAGTTATGCGGCATTTTGCAAAGTCGTAGCCATGAGAGAAATAGGCGACAAAAAGCAAGCCGACAAACAAAAGGCCTTCCTCCACTCGATCGCACACATCGAATATAGCGCCGTAGATATCGCGCTAGATGCGGCGTATCGCTTCCGCACGCTGCCAAAAGCCTACTATGACGACTGGCTAGAGGTTGCCGAGGATGAGATCAGGCACTTTAAAATGATCGAGGAACACATGGGCAAATTTGGCGTGAAATACGGCGAATTTGCCGTGCACGACGGGCTTTTTATCGGTTTACAAAATACCTCTGCGTCGCTACTCGAGCGTATGGCGGTGCTGCCTAGATACATGGAGGCAAACGGTCTTGACGCAAATGCGTTTATGCTAAAAAAGCTAGAAACCGAGCGCGAAAAAGACGAGAGTAAAGCGCGGCTTTGCGAAATTTTGCAAGTCATCCTAGACGAGGAGATCTCACACGTCTCAAAGGGCGATCGGTGGTTTAAATTTGCCTGCGAAAAAGAAGGCGTAAGCCCAGAAATCTACTCGCAAATCGTGCAAAAAATCTACCCTAAAGCCTTTTTGCAGTCTCGTGAACTAAACGTGAGCGCACGTCTAAAATCAGGCTTTAGTGAGACGGAAATCGAGCACATAAAAAATATAGCGAAAGCCGGAAAGGCGGAATAAAATGAAAAAAATCTACTTTATCAGGCATGCAAAAGCCGTAGACGAGAGTGAAGGTAGCGACTTTGAGCGCGATCTAAGCGAGCGAGGCAAAAAGGATCTGGCGCTGATGTGCGAACGACTAAAAAAGCATGAGGTTAGGGTGGATGCGATATTTTCAAGCCCTGCCAAACGCTGCGCTAAAACGGCCCAAAAGCTAGCTGAGGCAGTCAAATTTAAGAAAAAAATCAAATTTAAAGACGAGCTATACGGCGCACAAACGAACGATTTTTTAGCCTTTATAAGAGAGTTTGACGACAAATTTCAAAGCGTATTTGTCATAGCTCACAACGACGCTATAACTGAAATTTGCGAGCTTTTAAGCGACGCTGCGATCGGAAATATACCTACATGCGGCATCTTTTGCGTCGAATTTGACAGTGGCTTCAATGAACTAAAAGAGCACGGCGCAAAGGCTCTGTTTTTTGACTATCCTAAAAAGCATAAAAAGTAAGTAGGGCCATCAAAAGCTCTATTTTATCCTTACATTTTTCATTAATCCAGTTTACTTCATAAAATTTGCCTCAAAAAACACACAATAGAGTGCAAAATATTTAGCAAAATAAGCATAAAAATTATCCGCTAAATTTAGCATGAAATTTGATGGATAAATTGTTTTAATTCAAAAGGTAAAACGCTAAAAAAGACCGTGTTTTCAGTATTTGCTAAAGATACCGAGGCAAGACAAAAGAGATATAAATATTTATTTGAAAATTACAGTTTTCAATACAAAATAGCAAAAATAGTCTGCATTTTACTTTTTGACCTATTATTGTAAGCATTAAACTATGTATCATAAAAATTGAGTAGTTTTTGTATTTTTTTATCCAAGATAAGAATTAAATGATTGTTTTTAGTAAGCCGCAAAAAATTTAAAAGACAAAGTAATAATTTATTCAAGATCTAAAGATTTAAATTTTATCTCTAAAAGTTTTTGCTCATATAATTTATATGCAAAACCACTTAAAGCAAGAAAATATAACAAAAAGAAAAGCAAGGATAAATAAAAAAATTTGTGAAAAATGGTTAATTATAAATGAATAAATGGTGCGCTCGAAGGAATTCGAATCCCTGACCTTTTGAACCGCAATCAAATGCTCTATCCAGCTGAGCTACGAGCGCACTTTAAAAGAAATGTGAAGTATAGCCAAAGGTTTCTTAAATTTTTCATAAATTTTGACATTGTTGCTAAAAATTTTATTTTTTGCCTCCCCTACTATGTCAAATTTGATGCATGCCAATAAAATTTCAAATTTCTGCACCAAATTTGCCGCATTTAATCGTCTATAAAAAATCTTTATGTTATCTTATGCAACAAATTTAATTAAAAATAAGCGCGCCTGGCTACCGAGCACTAAAATATATAAATAAAAAAGTAGAACAAGCTAAAAATTTAATAGCAAAAATAGCAAATTTAAAGACGGTACGCAAAGATCGTACTCTAAAAAAGCAAATTTCAAGCATCAGCAAGCAAAAAAGAGTAAAATTCAAAAAACGATAAGAAAGGAAAGCCAAGTGATACATAAAATTTTGATCGCAAACCGCGGAGAGATCGCCGTTCGCGTGATCCGCGCCTGCAAAGACCTACACATCAAAAACGTCGCCATTTACACCAAGCCCGACCAAGACTGCCTGCACGTCAAAATAGCCGACGAGGCTTACCAGATCGGTATCGATCCGATCAAGGGTTACTTAGACGCCAAGCGCATCGTCGAGGTCGCAAAAGCTTGCGGTGCAGACGCGATACACCCGGGCTACGGATTTTTGAGCGAAAACTACGAATTTGCCAAAGAAGTCGAGGATGCTGGGCTGGTTTTCATCGGGCCTACCGCCGACGTCATCCGCAAAATGGGCAACAAAAACATCGCTCGCTACCTGATGAATAAAAACGGTATCCCTATCGTGCCCGGCACCGAAAAGCTAAACAACGAAACGATAGAAAATATCAAGCTCTACGCCGAGCGCATCGGCTATCCCGTCATCCTAAAAGCTAGCGGCGGCGGCGGCGGACGCGGTATCCGCGTGGTGTGGAAAGAAGAGGAGCTAGAATCTAGCTTTGAAAGTTGCACGCGAGAGGCTAAGGCGTTTTTTAACAACGACGAAGTTTTCATGGAAAAATACGTCGTAAATCCGCGCCACATCGAGTTTCAAATTTTAGGCGACAAATACGGCAACATCATCCACCTAGCCGAGCGCGACTGCTCGATCCAGCGCCGCCACCAAAAGATCCTCGAGATAGCGCCTAGCCCGACGATGAGCGAAAGTCTGCGAAAGAGCATGGGCGTGACCGCAGTCGCCGCAGCAAAGGCAGTAAACTACACCAACGCCGGTACGATCGAGTTTTTGCTAGATGATTATAACAACTTTTACTTTATGGAGATGAACACCCGCATCCAGGTCGAACACGGCGTGACCGAGGAGATCACGGGCGTGGATCTCATCGTGCGCCAGATCCGTATCGCGGCGGGCGAGATCCTAGATATGGAGCAAAGCGACGTCATCACGCAAGGCTTTGCGATCGAGGCGCGTATCACCGCCGAG
>CAURRL010000122.1:0-4574 GCA_963526895.1 uncultured Campylobacter sp.
CGTAATAATTTGCCTAGAATAAGGTTACACGATATCAGGCATCTAATCGGCACATATTCGATTAATTACCTTAAAATTCCGATCGAGCAAGTATCGTTTACGCTCGGTCATACAAATATCATTACTACACAAAAATATATTACTGCAAACGTAAGAAAATCTAAAGAAACTATCGAAAATTTACTTAAATCAATTTCAGAATAAATTAAGCGTTTTAAAAAGTGGCTTAAAATGCCGATAAAATGGGGATTTGGTTGCGGAGGACGGACTTGAACCGCCGACCTTCGGGTTATGAGCCCGACGAGCTACCACTGCTCTACTCCGCGATGAAATTTGAGTGGATGGGGTAAGAGGATTCGAACCTCTGGATGATTGGACCAAAACCAATTGCCTTACCGCTTGGCGATACCCCAGCCTGTAAAAAGAAAGGTGATTATATATATTTTTACCTTATTTGTCAAGCTTTTTGACAAATTTCGCCGTTTTTTCAAAGTTTTTCCATAAAAGCCGTGCTATATGAGCCGTTTAAGCGTCTATTTATATCGTCCTGCCAGCTAACAGGCAGCGCCTCAAGCACCCTAAATTTAGGCAATAAATCCAAATTTTCGCTCGGATTAAAAAATAGTTTATTTATTTGCATCACGCTTAGAGCATTTTCGTTTTTTTGCAGGATTTCCACCTCGCAGCCGGCCTTGCACGAGCCGTTTTCTAGTACTTTATAGTACCAGCCGGTTAGCCCCGTGACAAAAATTTCTTTAGCCAAATTTGCATTCCCCCAGCGTTTTGCGAGCTTAAAGCACGGTTTTCGCGGTTGGGTTACTTGTAGCACTAGCGAGCCGATTTTATGCACGTCGCCCACGTTTACGCTATTTTCATCCAGCCCGCTAATGGTCAAATTTTCGCCCATCGCGCCCAGTGGCAAATTTTTAAGCCCCAGATAAGCTTCCCACGCGGGATAGTTTTCGAGCGAATTTGCAAACACGGCTTTATTTACGCCGCCGTGATGCTTCGTGTCGGCCACCTCGTCACCCTCAAAGCCAAGCTCGCCCGCGTAAATTTCGCTCGTCTGCGCATTTTTAAATATCGCCGAGCGCCACGCCTTGCCTAGCTCGTCCGTAGCCGTCTGGCTACCATACTGCCTTGCTTTACCTATCAAAAGCGCTTTTAGAAATGCCATCTTGCCCTCACGCTACGTTTTGCAGATTTAGCCGAACCTGCTCGCCCTCGTCGTTAAACTCAAACCTCACCGCCCTAGCCCCAAAGCTCTTTGCGATCGCCTCGAGCGTGTCGCGCGCGGACTTGTGGATCTTGGACTGGAGCTGATTTATCAGGCGCACGGACATCTTTTCGACCTCGGCGCGGGCCTCCTCGATGAGCCTATTTTTATCCTCCTCGCTAAAGCTGCTACCGAAAAATCCATTTAGCGAATCAGGCAGCAAAAACGGGATAAATTTGCCGTTTTTCTCGTCGTAAAATTTCATATTCGCGATCGAAAATTTGTATTTACAAGGCGGCATCTTGATGAGATACTCCTCGCTCGCGACGTTTACGATCTCTAGGCGCGGGCTCGTTAGGTCGTAGATGAAATTTATCTCAAACTCAAATATCATCGAGAGCTTTTTCTCGCTCACCAGCCAGCGCAGATACTCCTTGCCAAAGCTGCCAAATGCGTGGTCGGTCTTAGTCACGATCTCTTTGCTATAGACCTGAAAAACGGATAGCTCGCCGATGGATTTTAGCTGAGATATCTCGGTGCTAATCTGCGTATTCGCAGGCTTTTGCGCGGTTTTTAAGGCTTTATTAAATCTAAAAATCGTAAATACGCAAATCGCCAGCAAAATCGCTAAAATAAGGCTTGTAACATCTATCATCTTTGCTCCTTTAAAAGGCGATTTTAGCGAAATTCGTTAAAATAATCGTTAAATTTGAGCTTTGGATTGTTTTGTGTCGATATAAATTTAAATTTACGGTGCAGTTTGGCAAAACCCGCACCTTTGAGATACGGGTTTTAGATTTAACTCAAATTTGAGGCAAATTTAACGCCAAGCCCAAATTTGATAGCTAAATTTGGGCTCAAATTTAAACAGCCTAAAACACCTGAATAAATTTAAAATCATGCTCTCTGAGCACTTTTTTGATGAGTTCTTGATGGTCTTCGCCCTTGGTTTCGAGCGTGATCGTGATATTTGCGTCGCCGTACTCCAGACTCGTAGAGAAGCGGTCGTAGTCGATCTTTACTATGTTGGCATTTGCGATCTTTAGGCTATCGGTTAGACTCATGAGCGCACCGGGTTTATCTATCAGCGTGATTTGCAGCGCCATCTTACGGTGCGATTTTATAAGACCCTTTTCGATGATGACGTTTAGCATCTGCACATCGATATTTCCGCCGCTTAGCACGATGCCGATGCGCTCGCCGGCTTTAAATTTGACCTTGTTGTGCAGGATACTGGCGACCCCGACCGCGCCCGCGCCCTCAACCACGATCTTTTGCGTCTCAAGCAGGAACAAAATGGCATTTGCGATCTCTTCGTCATCGACCTGCACGAACTCGTCCACGCACTCTAGGATATTTGCCAGCGTCGTCTCACTAGCGTCGCGAACCGCAATACCGTCGGCGATCGTGCGCACAGCTTTTGAGTTTATGCTCTTTTTAGCGCCAAAGCTGTTAAACATCGCAGGCGCGCCCTTTGCGCTCACAGCGACGACGCGGATGTCTGGATTTACCTGTTTTACACAGCTTGATATGCCGCTGATTAGCCCGCCGCCGCCCACTGGCACGATGATAGTTTCAAGCTCGGCTAGATCATCAAGCATCTCAAGCCCCACCGTGCCCTGCCCAGCCATCACGTACTCGTCGTCAAACGGATGAATAAAGCTCATGCCTTGCTGCTTGGCGTACTCGACGGCGTAGGCGTAGGCCTCGTCGAAGTTATCGCCCTTTAGGATAACCTCGGCGCCTAGATCTTTTGTGCCTAGCACCTTTAAAAGCGGTGTGGACTCAGGCATCACGATGGTGGCAGGCGTCTTAAACTCGCGCGCTGAAATAGCCACACCCTGAGCATGATTGCCCGCACTTGCGGCGACTACGCCTTTTTTACGCTCCTGCGCGCTTAAATTTGCGATTTTATTATACGCGCCGCGGATCTTGTACGCGCCGGTGCGCTGTAGATTTTCCTCTTTTAGGTAGATGAGCGCGCCGCTTGCGAGGCTTAGCTTTGCGCTGTAGGCAAACGGCGTCTTGTACACAAAGCCGCTTATCGTGCGCTTGGCTTGGATTATTTTATTTAGGGAGATCATTTTAGCCTTTCGTTTTATTTAAATTTTACTTTTCGTCGCTTTTGCTCGCGCGTTTATTTACCGTATTTTTGCTTACGTTTTCTTTATTTTCGTTTTTACATTTACTTTTTGCCGCGCACTGCTAAATTTACAGTGCAAGCTTCGCCGTCAAATTTGGCCTAATCAAGCCTTTGTAGCTCGATTTTTATGCACCTATCCTGCACGAAATTTATCCCGTTTTCGCGCGCGATCGCTCCTGCGGCGCCATTTGTTATACCAAGCTGCAGCCACAGCGTTTTTACGCCCTTTTTGACGGCGTCTTTTACTAGCTCGCTAGCAAACTCGCCTTTTCTAAACATCACGGCGATGTCAATATCTTGGTCTATTTGGATCAAATTTCGATAAACCTTACGCCCTAAAATTTCATCAAATTTTGGATAGACGGGAAATACGTTAAATCCGCGCTCGATTAGAAATTTCGCAACCTCGTTGCTAGGCTTGCTCTCATCAGGACTAAGGCCCACGACCGCGATATTTTTAGCGGTGGATAAAATTTGCCCTAGATCGCTAGGCATTTTTACTCTTTAAAAGCACGCCGCACTCGATGTGAGCGGTGTTTGCAAACTGATCAAACACGGCAAATTTGACCGCCTCGTGCGTTAAGGAAAGCTGCGCTAGATCGCGCTTGAGACTTTGCGGCGAACAGGAGATATAGACGATGTTTTCGTAGTTTTTGATGAAATTTATCACGCTCTCATCGAGTCCTGCGCGCGGCGGATCGACCAAAACGTGCGAGAAGTCGTAGCTAAAGATATCAAGCTCTCTTAGGCGGTTAAACTCGCGCTCGCGCCTAAACGCACTCATTAGTTCCTCAGCGCTCATTCGTAAAAATTTGATGTTATCTACGCCGTTTAGTTCGCAGTTTTTGAGCGCATTTGCGATCGAGCTTTTGGATATCTCGGTTGCCAAAACGCGTTTAAATTTTTCCGCCATCGGAACGGTAAAGTTGCCGTGTCCGCAGTAAAGCTCGAGTAGATCCGCGCCGTGCTCTACGCACCCCTTCGCCCACGCAATCATCTTTTCGTTTACGGCGGTGTTTGGCTGGATAAAAGCTCCGTCGCCGAATGCAAATTTATAAATTTTACCGCCGATATTTAGGCGGTCCTCTAAATTTAGTTCATTACTTAGCAGCTTTTGCCCCTTTGCTCTCGCCGCTATCGTCACGCGGCAACCGGCAAACTCGCGCGCTAGGCTTTCTATCTCGCTCTGCTCGGCCTCACCCAGACGCTTATGAT